>JAVBUK010000084.1:0-5264 GCA_031555345.1 Xanthobacteraceae bacterium
CGCGCCGCACCATCCGGGTTCGAGAAATGCCGGGTCTTGACCGGCGATGACGGCAAGCTCGTCGGCGAGTTGGTGCGCTTGCGCGGAAATCGCCGGCGGGGTCGCGCCCGCCAGCGGGGTCGCAGCTGGTGGCGGCGTCGCCCAGCCGCGCTGTTCGAGCCACTGGTGGACCGGGATCTTCCCGTCGGCAGCCCGAGCGCCGGCCAGGATCGCGTCCGCACTCTCGCCGGATTTCAGCAATTCCGTAAACCGTGCGCGGGCCGGTTCCGGTGGATCGACCCCTCCCGCATAGGCCTCGCAAAGCCGATCGAACAGGGCTGGCGCGCTCGGATCGGGTTCGGTCGCAGCCGCGACGGCGTGGTCTCCCGTCGGCGACGCCTCGCGCGCGCGCACCACACCACAACAACTCTTCTCTTTCTCTTTCTCTTCCTCTTTCTCTCTCTCTGGGATAGCGGCCTGATAGCGCGCCGCTAGCGGGCTGCTATCGTCGACGAAAAATCCTGCAGTTACCAAGGGTTTGATCGCTTCGGCACACTCCTGCGGCGGCAGCCGGAGCCGAAACCCGATCTCCTCCACCGAGGCCGTGATCCGCCCCGCCTCGTACTCGCTGGCTAGCAACCAGAGCATCGGTGCTAGCGCTCTGCTAGCAAGCGGCAAGCGGAAGAAATCGAAGTCGTCGAGCAGATCGCGATGGAGCTTGATCCACGCCGGCTTGCGATCTTTGTAGTGTTGGAACCTGTCCCAGTGCCTCGGAATGAGCACCATCGTGTGCCCCCTCTCCTCGCCTTCGCGGTTCACATCACGCCAACCGCCGAGCAGGGTTCGGCAGCTCCCGAATTGTTCCACCACGCGTAACCCCGTAACCGGCCGAGCGTCACACGTCGGTGGCTCGCTGGACGAGCTCGCAGATGCGCCTCACCAGGGCGTCGAGCGGAACATCCATGCCGCCCTCCATCCGTTCGAGCGCTTCGATCGCCGGCCGCAGCTTGTTGACGGCATGCAGCACCGTGGCATGGTCGCGCGACCCGAACCGCCGGCCGATATCCGGCAACGAATGAACCGTCAGGCAGCGGGCCAGCGCCATGGCGATATGGCGCGACTGCACGATCGTCTTGGTTCGTCGTTCCGACACCATGTCGATCCGGCTGACGCCGGTCACCGCGGCCACCGCATCCAGGATGCTGGTGATCGGGCAAGAGCGGAACGCCCGTCCCCCGGACCATTCCGCCCGCACCGCTTCGGCGATTGCGGATACATCGGTGAACCGCGTGAACGAATGCGCGTGCCAGGCCCGATCGACGACCGTCAGCGCCGTATTCATCGTGCCCTCGACGACACCGAACAGCGCCCGGACATCCTTGCGAACCATGCCGAGGCGTCGGACACACAGCCCCAGCACCGTCATCAGGGCGAGGGTCGCGGCCGGATCGTCGACGTTTTGCAGCATGGCCTGCGGCGCGATCCCGATGGCCGCACACACCTCGTTCATCAAAGCATCGATCGCCGGCACGCCGCGAGGGTCCGGGATCGCCGGCAGCGGCGGTTCCGGTCTCGGATCGCAGCGCTCCGGCGGCGAAAAGAGTTCCCGCCGCCGCGCCAGGACGGCGCGACTGCGCGAGCGCACGTCGGCGGCCGAACGACAGTCGTCGTCGATCACCCTGTCGCGGCTCACCCTGTCGCGGCTCACCACGGCGACATCCCGGCGTCGACCCGATCCGGAATTGACCACCGGCGGATACCCGAACCGCAAACGGTCGATCGTTCCATGTCAGGCCGCCTCCGGTCTTGGTGCGTCCTTTGGTGCGCCCTGTGGTGCGCCCTTTGGCGCCACCATGCCCCACAGCGCCGGATCGGCGCCGCAACGGCGATCGGCGAGCGCCGACACCATCATCAGGTACAGACACGGCGAGATGCGCTTCTGAGCCCGCCAGTTCGATACCGCTTGGGGAGATCGGCCGACCAGCACCGCAACCCTGCCGGTGCCGCCGAGCCTGTCGATGACCTGATCGACTGATTCGAGGCGTTCCATGGCGCCTCGTAGTACTGTTTAACTGTATTGTCAACGTAACCGAAAATAGCGCTGGAAATTGCCCTCATTACAGGCAAACAATAGGCCCATCATGGCCAAGACACCCGCCCCCCTCGAATGCAAGGAAGCGATCGGCGCCCGGCTGAATGCAGCCCGCATCGCGCTCGAATTCACCACCGCCACGGCGTTCGCCGCGTCTCTCGGACGCGGCCTCACGCCGCAGAAGTGGAGCAACTACGTCAAGGGCCGCGACCGCTTCCCGGTCGAACTGGCACTCATCCTGCGACAGAAGTACCGCATCAGCCTCGACTGGCTCTACGGCGGCGACCTCAGCACTCTGCCACTCGGATTGGCGCGCCGGATCGAAGAGATCGAACAGCAGCAGGCCGCCGCGGCCGTCAAGCGTCGTCCGAAAAGACCGCGCTGACCACCGTTTCGATGGATTTTACGGTGGCGCTGGCGGCGTCTTTGTTCCTCGGCATCTGCAGCACGATCTCCAACGCGGCCCGCTTCGCAGCCCCCTCTCGGGCGCCGTTGTTGAGCCAACGCACCAGAGATGCGAGGTGCCGAATCGTGTCGCGCTTGTCCGTAAGCCCCGACGGCAGCTGCGCCGCCAGATGCAGTCCCAGTTCCATCGCCTCGGGATCACACCCCGACCGCATCTTCCTTGCGAACCTCACGACGCTTTCCACGATACACCCTCCGAAAACATGATTTTCGCGGCGCCCTTATCCATCATGCCGCGGCGGTAACGCAACTCGGAGCATTCGCGCTGCGGTGCGACAACTCAACACACTGGTGGCGGTTTCCGGTTTTTTTGGCATATGGAACTTGTGAAATTGCGCCTTGCTGTATTTTGTTTGACATGATTCCAGTGTGACTGTATTTCGAATTTCGGCGACGGTGACCTCCTCGCCACGCCTCGGACGAACGCGGCCCCCGGACGAACACGGCCCCGGACGAACACGTGGCGACCCGCGAGGTCACATCGCCATCAACGATCGAGGTGCGACATGACCGCCGAACGACACGAACCCGTCATCGAGAACGGCGCCGCGCGCGCCGGCTCCACCACCCTTCTCGCGATGATCGACAAGGCGGTTGGCGCCGGCAATCTCGACCTGGTCGACCGGATGATGACCCTGCAGGAGCGGTGGGAGAAGAACGAGGCCAAAAAGGCATTCGTCAAAGCCCTCGCGGCCGCCAAGGCCAAGATCAAGCCGATCGTCAAGAACCGCCGCGTCCAGTTCGAGAACAGGCGCAACGACGGCAAGACCGACTATTTCCACGAGGACATCGCCGCCATCGCCGATGTCGTCGACCCGATCCTCGGCGAGTTCGGCCTGTTCTACAATTGGAAGGTCACCAATGCGGACGGCAAGGTGACGGTGACCTGCGTGTTGTCCCACGAATTCGGGCACTCCGAAGACGCCAACACCCTGATCGCCCCGGTCGACTGCTCGGGCAGCAAGAACGGCATTCAGGGCATCGCCTCCGCCACCACCTATCTCGAACGCTACACCCTCAAGGCCGCGCTGGGTCTGGCCGTCCAGGGCGATGATGACGGCCGCGCCGCCGCCGATCCGACCGCAAAGACCGGCCCGGCCCATCAGCCGCAAGGCCCGCTCACGCCCGAACAGGTCGAAGACCTGCAGTTGCGCATCGTTCGGGCCGGATTGCCGATCGCCGCCTTCTACACCTGGGCCAAGGTCGAGCGCATCGAGGACATCCCGGCCAGCCGCTTCGAACGCTGCGTTCAAGCCGTCACCGCCTGGAGCGAAAGGACCCGGAAATAATGCCGATCCAGATCACCGATTGCGACCAGGGCTCCGACGACTGGTTCCGCGCCCGCATGGGCATCCCGACCGCCTCCGAGTTCTCGACCGTGATGGCCGTCGGCAAAGGGGGCGCCGCCAGCACCACCCGCACCACCTACATGTACAAGCTCGCCGGCGAGATCGTCACCGGCCGCCCGATGACCACCTACACCAACAGCTACATGGAACGGGGCAAGGAGTGGGAGCCCGAGGCGCGCGATCTCTACGCGCTCCTGGAGGGTGTCGAACCCCGGCAGGTCGGTTTCATCAGGAATTTCGGCGCCGGCTGCAGTCCCGACGCGCTGGTCGGCGACGACGGCGGCCTGGAGATCAAGACCGCCGAGCCCCACATCCAGATCGACCGGCTGCTCCGCGGCACGCTGCCGTCCGACCACAAGGCCCAGGTCCAGGGCGCCATGTGGGTCACCGAGCGCGACTGGTGGGATTTCGTGTCCTACTGCCGCGACATGCGGCCGCTCATCATCCGGGTGCCGCGCGACGATCTCTACATCGCCACCCTCGCCGAGGCCGTCGCCCGGTTCAACGACGAACTCGCCGCACTGGTCGAGAAGATCAGGCAGCGCGCCGCGTAACCATGCCGGTGCCCATGCCCATGCCCGATCGTCCCGCCCCCCGGAAACCGGCCGCCGACACGCTGCGGCCGGTCCGGTTCTTGCCGGTCCGGTTCATCTGGACCGGCACCGCGATGGTCCCCTTCGAAGGCTTCCGGCCGCTCTGTGAACGCCAGTACGTGGTCGGCGACCGGTACGTCCTCGTCCCCTATGACCCGCGCAGCCGCCTCAGCCACGGGCATTATTTCGCATGCGTCCAGGCCGCGTGGGAGAACTGGCCCGAGACCTACCCGCGCCACCTCGCCGATGCCGACCAGCTGCGCAAGCACGCCCTGATCGCCACCGGCCACTACGATCAGTCGACCGGCGTCCACAAGACCGCGGACGAAGCCGCCGCCTTCGTCGCCACCATCATGCGCGCCGTCGACTATGCGGAGTTCAGCATCGCCGGCACCGCCGTCGTCCTGCGCCTCGCCAAGACCCAGAAGAAGCGGGTCATGGGCGCCGCGCAGTTCCAGCGATCCAAGCAGGATGTCCTCGACTTCCTGTCCTCGGTGCTCGGCCTCGATGTCACCACCCTGGCTCGCGAAGCCCAGAAGCGGCGACTGCCCACCGCCGGCCCTGCGCCACGGGAGCAGGCCTGATGCGCACCGTCCCCGAGTGGATCGCCAGACACGACGACGCGCCCGTCCCGCCGCGCGTGCGCCTGCGCGTGTTCGAGCGCCATGGCGGGCGGTGCTATCTCACCGGGCGCAAGATCATGCCGGGCGAGCGCTGGGAACTCGAACACATCCGCGCGCTGTGCAATGGCGGCGAGCACCGCGAAAGCAATCTCGCCCCCGCCCT
>JAVBUK010000472.1:0-6225 GCA_031555345.1 Xanthobacteraceae bacterium
AGGGCGGCGGTGCCGATGCCGGTGACCTACGCGGACGTCTGGGAGTTCTGGCTGCGCAATCGTGACCTGCTCAATGCGGTCGATTTCGTCACGGTGCATATCCTGCCGTATTGGGAGGACTTCCCGATCGCGGCCGGCAAGGCGGCGGCGCACGTCGATTCGATCCGCCGCCAGGTCGTGCAAAGCTTTCCCGGCAAGGAAATCCTGATCGGTGAGTTCGGCTGGCCGAGCGCCGGGCGGATGCGGGAGGGGGCGCTGCCGTCGCTGTCCAATCAGGCCAGGGTGATACAGGAAGTCCTGGCGATTGCCCGCCGCGAAAACTACCGCGTCAATATCATCGAGGCATTCGATCAGCCCTGGAAGCGGCGGCTGGAAGGTACGGTGGGCGGCTACTGGGGCCTGCTGACCGCCGATACGCGGCAACCCAAGTTCACCTTCGGCCAGCCCGTCTCCGATCATCCCGACTGGCGATGGCAGGCGGCGGGGGGGGTCTTGGGCGTGATCCTGGTCTTCGTCGCCGCCATCGCCGCCGGCGGGCGCACGATGCCGACAGCGACCTGGGCGGCGATCGGGGTCAACGCGGCCGCAATCGGTATTTTGGGGCCATGGGCGGTCGAACTGGTCATGCTGCAAAGCCTCGGCTTTGGCGGCTGGGCACGCTGGCTCGCGCTGGCGACGGTGGCCGTGGCGACGCCTTTGCTGGGTGCCGGTGTGCTGGCGCGGGGCTTTCCCATGCCGGCCTTTGTACAGGTGTTGGGCCGGGCCAGGGAACGCCGGCTGGATCCGCTCGTTCTCGGGTTCGGCGTGGCGGTCGTGGTGACCACCCTGCTGGCCATCCAAGCCGGGTTGAGCCTGACGTTCGACCCGCGCTACCAGGATTTTCCGTTCGTGCCGCTGACCGCGGCGGTCGTGCCGGTCGCCCTCACGGGTTTTTTCGGGCGACGGGGGCAGACGGCCAAGGGTGCCCGCGGCACGGCGGAAACAGCGGCGGCCGCGGTTCTGGCCCTGTCGTCGGTCTACATCGCCTTCAACGAAGGGTTCGCCAACTGGCAAGCGCTGTGGCTGTGCGCCGCCTGCCTGGTCCTGGCCTTCACTCTGGCCCGGGTCCGGGAAGCGCCGCCCTGAGCCCTCACCGGGACCTGCCGGACGCGGTCACCGTGCGCTCAGGAGCAGACCAACCGCGCGCTGCCCGGGCACAGCTTGAACGACTGCGAGACATAGAAAAACGCGCGGGGATTGTGCGACTGTTCCATCGGGGTGCGATATTCCAGCGGCACTGCGACTTCGACGCCGGCCTGCAGTTGATTGGCCAGATACGCGCGCGCCCCGACCCCGACGAGTGACAACACGAGGGGGTTGGAGCCCTCGCTGTGGAAATTCCACGCCACGGTTTTGTCGACGAAGCCGTACAGCTGATATCCCTTGACGAAATCGTTGGCGAGCACCTGATCGAACCGCAACTCCGCCGAGCCCCCGATGGCATTGTCGCCACTGAAGTCGGCCCCCCAATAGCCCCGTCCGAACGCCGCGCCCAGATAGAACTCCTGCGACCCCAACAGGGCGGTGGATGAGAGCTGTCCGGCGGCCGACAATTTCAACGACCAGGCGTCGGTAATGGGCTGATAGCGGGTGTAGGAGAATTCCAGCTTGGAGAAGACGCCAGATCCGTCCCAACGCGACAAATAGTCATCGCCTTTGCGCGACGCGTCGAGAATGCCGAGACCTTGCCGGCCGGTCAGCGTCAGGTAGTTCCAGCCGTCGAGCGGGTCGCGGGCCTGGTAGTCGAGCGTCAGGCTGACGGTGCGGGTGCGGTCCTGGTAGGCGAGCCCGAACACGTCAGTTTCGCGGAAGTCGCTGTAGGTGGCAGCCGCGGTCAACCACAGCGAGCTGTCGCGGCTGCGCAGCGGAACGATGCTGCCCTTGAGTTCGTAGACCTGCGCCCGGTCGACCGTGTCGATGGTGCGCCGGAGATCGCCCGGCCGGATGTCGCTGACGGCCGCGGTCACGCCGACGCGGGCGCCGTCGAGGCCGATCGGCGCATTGTAGGACAGCCGGGCAAACTTGAGTTCCTGGGTGGTGTCCGGGACCGTCGACAAGTTGACACCGAGCATGTCGCCCGGGACCACCGTCGAATTGAAACTCGAGGACAGATACGCCTGCAGCGGGCCGATGGCGGTTGTGCCGCGATTGTCGAGGCTGACCGCCGTGTAGTTGAGCCAGGTCTCCACCTGCACGACGAGACGGAACCGGCCGCTCCCGTCGCCGATCTCCTCGAGCTCCGTGTCGGTGAGCCTGACCCCGGGCAGATCGTTGACCAGCAACAGCTGTCGTTCGAACGTCTCACGACGCGCGGGACTTTCGCGCGTCAGACGGTCGAGCAGCTTCCCGATCCCGACCTTTTCCACCCGCTCGCCCTTCACCACGACTTCGGCGATCCGGCCCTCGATCACACGGATACGGATGCGGTCGTTGCTGACGTCCTGCGGCGGCACGATGGCGCGGCTGAGGTGGAAGCCGGCCGCGCGATAGATCGCGCTGATCTTCGCCGTCATGGCCGTGAGGTCGGCCTGCGACACGGTCTTGCCCAGATAGGGCGCAAAGGCCTCTGTGAGCGCGGTGTCGGGTAGTGCCCGCGCACCATCGATATCGACGGCTCTCAACTTGAACAGAGGCTTGGTATCGCCGGATATCTGTGGGCGCTCCGCCCGTGGCAGCGGAACGGTCGCATTCCTGGTCCGCTGCTGTTCGGTGTTGAACGCGTCGAACCTTCGCTCGGTTCGGGAGAAATCGACGTGCGGCTGGGGCACGGCCTGCTGGGCATTGCTGCTGGCCACCGCAACGACGACAAACGTCAGTGACGCGGCAGACTCCACACTGCGACGCGCGATCTGGTGCAGCCACCCGATGCTGTTTGTTACGCTTGTCACGGCCCGTCTGATGGCCCTCTGTTACCTGTATGGATGCGAGTCCATTGCAACTCGCTATAATCTAGGGCGTTAGGGTTAACGAAGTCTGGTGCGCCGTCGCGATATGTCGTCGATGGACAGGCGCGTTCCTTAAACTTCTTGTTGGACTATCCGGCGTTTCCGCACGTCACGACCGAGACGACGTGTGTATGAGCGGAGGGAGCTCATGTCGAACCGAGCCGGATTGTTCTCATTTGCCGTCGCGGCGATCGCAACGGGATTCATCTCAGGCTCGGCCCACGCCGAGAGCATCGATGGGCGCGCCTGGAAGATCGGCAAGACATCGGGCGAGGTGTGGGTGACGACCCCGGGTGTTCAACCCGCTTCGCTCGGCGACACCGCGGCGGTGAAAGCGGGGGATTCGATCCGTACCGGACGCAACGGCCGCGTCCTGCTCGTCCGCGGCGAAGAGAAGATCCTGATCGCGCCCAATTCGGTGGTGGCGATTCCGGAAAAGTCGGACGCGTCGTCGACCACGATCGTTCAGCAGGCCGGCTCGATCCTGCTCGAGGTGGAGAAGCGCGATTCCAGGAACTTCGAAGTCGAAACACCGTATCTGGTCGCGGCGGTCAAGGGCACGCAATTCCGCGTCTCGGTCGCCGACCAAACCGCCCGTGTCGACGTGGTGAAGGGGCAGGTCGAAGTGGCGGAAAACAGGTCCGGTCGGTTCGCGCTGGTGCTGCCCGGACAGACCGCGACGACGTCGATACGAGGTCACAGCGGCCTGTCGGTAAGAGGGCTCGGGGTGATCGGTCCGATCCAGCAGGGGCTGCCGCGGGCGAACGTGGTGCCGCGCGTTCCGGTTCCCCGTGGCGGGTTCACCGCCCCGTCGCAGGCGAGCGGGCGGCAGGTTCACGCGCTGGGTCGCCACGGCAACGTCTCAGCCGGCGGACATGCGCGCGCGCCGGGCACCGCAGCGACGCATCACCGCGGCAACGTCGCGGCTGGCGGACATGGGCGTGCGCTGCGGATCGGCGCTCCGCTCGGCGAGGTGAGGCTCGACGTTCAGAAGGCCACGCGCGGCTTGGCGCGCGCACCGTCGCAAACCCCGGCGGCGAACCGGACGGCTTGGCGCTCGGGCGAACTCACGCCCGGCAACGGTGTCGGCAAGACCTACAATTCGGGCAACAGCGGCAGCGGAAATGCCCTCGGCAGTTCCGGCGGCAACGGCAATGCCAGCACCGGAGGCAATGTTGCGGCCAGCAGCCAGAGCGACGGCAATGGTAATGGCAACGGCAATGGCAATGGCAAGGCCTGGGGCCTCACCGGCGGCAACGGCTACGGATACGCCTGGGGTCGCTACGTCCGCTACCGCGGTAACGGAAACGCCTGGGGGCGCTTCTGGGGGCGCTTCAAGTAAGGGTTGACGATCGGAAGTCGCGGGACGCAAGGGGTGACGCATCCCGCTGCATGAGGGGGACGGGGTGAAGCGGTTCCAAGCGCATCTGTTTGTGGTGTGCATGCTGGTGTTGGTCGCCGTCGGTGGCGCGCAAGCGGTGCTGCACAATGCCCTGGTGGCGATGCGCTTCGGGTGGATCGATCGCCCGGCGAGTGGACAGGTCGTCGTGGTGGCGATCGACTCGCCGTCGATCGACAGGCTCGGGGTATGGCCCTGGCCGCGCTCGGTCCACGCCGACCTGATCAGAAGCCTCGAGAAGGCCGGCGTCACCGACATCGGATTCGACGTCGACTTCAGCTCACCATCGCCGGGCGCCGGCGATCAGGCCTTCGTGGCGGCGCTGCGCGATGCCGGTGGATCGGTCGTGCTGGCGGCCTTCGAGCAGAAAGGCCGCGAACACAGCCGAGAGCGGCGTATCCATGTGGATCGGCCCCGACCGGAATTCGCCCGGCACGCTTGGGTGGCGACGGTCAACATCAGGCCGGATGCCGACGGCATCGTGCGGCGCTACCCGATGGGGGGAACACTCGACGGCGAATGGCTGCCGTCGCTCGGTGCCTTGCTGGCGGGCCGTTACGCCGACAACGCCGGCTCTTTCCAGGTCGACTTCGGCATCGACGCCGCATCGGTGCCGGTGGTCTCGTATCACGATGTCCTGCGCCACGATCCACGGACCTTCGAGACGTTGAAGGGCAGGAGGGTCATCGTCGGAGCGACCGCAATGGAGCTCGGCGATCGCATCAACGTGCCGAACGGCCAGATCATTTCCGGCGCCCTGTTGCAGGCACTGGCGGCCGAATCGCTGCTGCAAGGCCGCGCCCTGCGCAGCTCGTCGCCGATCGTCATGTTCGGGGGGATCTTCGCCATCGTCCTGGCGATGGTGATGCTGTGGCGACGTTTCGCCGTCGGCACCCGGATCGCGGTGCTGGTCGGTATTTCGATCGGCGTCGAACTCGGTGCCTCACTGCTGCAGCATGTCACACCCGTAGTCGTCGACACGTCGCTGTGCCACGCCGCGGTCGGTGCCTACCTGATCGCGATCGCGCTCGACGAAATCGACGTGCGCGACCTGCTCGGGTTGATCGCGGAACGCCGCTTCCAGCGGATCGCCATGTCGCTGGGCGACGGTCTCGTCTGTGTCGACCACGAAGGCAGGATCACGTTGTGGAACGCGGGGGCGTCGACGATCTTCGGCTACGAATCCGCGGAGATGATCGGTCAACCGTTCGGCCGGGTTTTCGGCCCAGGCCAACCCGATCCTGAAACCTCGTGCGAGATCACCGCGCTTCCGCTCGATGCGGTCCAGACACCCGGCGGCAAGGTGATGGAGCTCGAGGGGCGCCGCAAGGGCGGTGAAACCTTCCCGTTCGAAGTGTGCATTTCCGCCTGGCAAGGCGCCGCCGGAATTCAGTACGGCGCGCTCCTGCGCGACATATCGGTGCGTAAACGCGAAGAGGAGAGGATACGGTATCTCGCGAGTCACGATACGCTGACCGGACTTCCCAACCGCAATTCGCTCTACGAGCATCTCGACGCGACGCTGGCGACCGCGAACGGGAAGGGGTGCGAAATGGCCTTCCTGATGCTCGATCTCGACCGGTTCAAGGACATCAACGACACGTTGGGGCACACCTGCGGCGACCACGTCTTGCGTGAGGTCGCCGGGCGCCTGACCGCCCTGGTCGGAGGCAACGGACTGGTCGCGCGCCTCGGCGGCGACGAGTTCGCGATCGTGCTCGGCGGCGAGCGCGTCTGCGAGCGGGCGCAGACCCTGTCGGAAACGATCGCCGAGTCGTTCAGGCTGTGCGGGGTCGTGGTGAGCGGGCACGAGTTCTTCATCAAGTGCAGCATCGGCGTGGC
>JAVBUK010000009.1:0-5853 GCA_031555345.1 Xanthobacteraceae bacterium
GGACCAAGGGTTCTCTCATGGGCACGTTCGCTGAAAATTGCGCGGAAACCTACGGCTTCACGCGGGCTCAGCAGGACGATTGGGCGATCACTTCCCTCACGCGCGCCCAGAAGGCGATCGCCGATGGAACTTTCGGACGCGAGATCACGCCGATTTCGATCACGTCTGCCAAGGGCGAGCGGATAGTCGATACCGACGAACAGCCACCCAAAGCCGACTTGGCGCGGATTCCGACTCTCAAGCCCGCTTTTCGCAAAGACGGTACCGTCACTCCGGCCAATTCCAGCTCCATATCGGACGGCGCCGCGGCGGTCACGATGATGACCCGTGCTCGCGCGGAGAAGCTCGGTCTTCAGCCTTTGGCCGTGATTCGCGGACATGCCAGCTACGCCGACAAGCCGGACTTGTTTCCCACCGCCCCTGTGGGCGCCATCGCCGGCCTCCTGGATCGCGTCGGCTGGAGCCGTGACCAGGTCGATTTGTTCGAGATCAACGAGGCTTTTGCCGTCGTCACGATGATCGCCATCCGCGACCTCAAACTGTCGCCCCAACAGGTCAACATTCACGGTGGGGCTTGCGCGCTCGGTCATCCGATCGGCGCTTCGGGCACCCGCATCATCGTCACATTGTTGGCGGCGCTGAAGAAGCACGGCCTCAAACGCGGCGTTGCGGCGATCTGCATCGGCGGCGGAGAAGCGACGGCACTGGCAGTGGAGCTGTGTTGACGGCGAATCGTGCGCCTCATTGTGCATGCACAAAGGTGCCCCATCGCCGGAGGGCCCGCCGCGCCTCGCGAACGCGACTGCAGCCTGGCGGGCAACTCGTTTCTCCGACGACCAATCGAAGGGCGGTAGCCATGTCGTATGAAAGTATCATGGTCGAGACTTGTGGCCGGGTCGGCCTCATCACGCTTGACCGGCCCAAGGCGCTGAATGCCCTGTGTTCGCCTCTCTTTGACGAACTCGGCCGAGCGTTGGGCGTGTTCGAGGCAGACGACGAGGTCGGCGCCATCGTCATCACCGGCAGCGCGAAAGCCTTCGCTGCGGGCGCAGACATCACCGAAATGGCGTCGAAAACATTCGTCTCATGCTTTCTTGAGGATTTTGTCACCTCCGGGTGGGAAGTTGTGAGTCGCGTGCGCAAGCCGATTGTTGCTGCCGTGTCCGGCTTCGCCTTGGGCGGCGGGTGTGAATTGGCAATGATGTGTGATTTCATTTTGGCGGCCGATACCGCCAAGTTCGGCCTGCCCGAAATTACGCTGGGCACCATTCCCGGTGCGGGGGGAACGCAACGCTTGACCCGCCTCATGGGCAAATCGAAAGCGATGGAGATGGTGCTGACCGGCCGCCTCATCGATGCCGTGGAAGCCGAACGCTGTGGCTTGGTCGCTCGCGTGGTATCGGCCGATGAACTGCAGGAAGAGGCCGTCAAAATCGCCGGCCGAATTGCGTCCTTCAGCCGCGTTGCGGTGTTCGCGGCCAAAGAGGCCGTCAATTGTTCGTACGAAACGCCCCTTTCTGCCGGCATCCGATTCGAACGGCGCCTGTTTCATGCCCTGTTCGCTTCGGAAGATCAAAAGGAAGGGATGGCGGCATTTTCGGAGAAACGAAAGGCAAGCTTCAGGAATCGGTGATCGGACAGTAGAGGCTGGGTTGTCGGAGACTCCGAACCACGAGAACGCGAATCCAACGGTCATACCCCCGCCTTATCGCGACGGTCGAGGATTTCGGAACCGTGCCGACTCGGCATCGCTCGGGCGATTTCGATCGAGATCGGCGCGACCCACCGCGCCTCCGCACCTTGCCTTGAGCTCAAGCAACTCGACATATAAGGGCGTACCGAGATGGGAAAGACGGAGAGCTGCATTACCGCATCCGAAATCCGCAGCCGATTTCGGGAACGTCTTCGCCAACCTGGGTGCATCGTCGCGCCTGGATGCCATGACGCGTTGGCTGCGCGAATTGCCTGGGATGAAGGGTTCGAGGCGATCTACTTGTCGGGAAACGCAGCAGCGAGTGGTCTTCTCGGGTGCCGTGACATCGGGCTGGCCACCATGTCCGAGATGGTGCAACGAGCGCGCCATGTCGCCGAGTGCGTTCGCCTTCCCGTCCTCGCAGATGCCGACACCGGCTATGGGGATGCCAATGCCGTGGCCCGCACGGTCCGCGAATTCGAGAGTGCGGGAATTGCCGGCGTCCATATCGAGGACCAGGCCCTTCCAAAGCGCTGCGGTGCCATGCCCGGGTTAAAACTGGTCGATCTCGACGAAGCGGTCAATCGGGTCAAGACCGCCCTCGCAGCACGACGGGATCCCAATTTTCTCGTCATCGCCCGCACCGACGCGATTGCCACCGGTGATTTTGACGAGGCGATCCGACGTGCGCAGGTCTTCGCCGAACTCGGCGCCGACTTGGTCATGGTCGAGGATTCGGCGTCCGAGCAGCATGTCATCGACATTCCGCGCAGGCTGCCCGGCGTCCCGCTGTTGTTTGATTCGTTCGATGCCTGGCCATGGACACTCAAGCCCACGGCCGAACTTGGACAACTGGGCTACAAGATCGTCATCTTTTGCCTGTCCACGACCTTCGCCTACGCCAATGCGGCGAGACGGGTGCTGCGTGCGATCCGCGATCAGGGAACGACGCGCTCACTCGAGAACGAACTTGTCAGCCGGGTCGATTACGAGCGCATACTGGGACCGGGTGGCCTGTAACGAGGAACCCCGGGGCCGAGCCGGCCCCGTGACCTGCTCCCCGGAACTCCTCCCAACAAGCAGCCCGCCGGACGATCGAATTCCCGCCTCACCGGCCCGCAACGCGGAAAACCTGCGTGACCGGCAGCACCAGGGGCGCGTGATGATGCGCCGTGATGGCGCCGAACGGGGACTTTCCGACCGCCGACACGCGCTGCCCGGCGAGACGGCGCAGGCTGTTCGACAATTCGCGCGTCCGGGCAGGCTGTTTCGGGTCCGGGTAGACGTGCACCCGATCGATACCATCGATCCGGCCGCGAAACTCGTCGCCGGTGACGCAGATCGGTCGGTCCAGCTTGATGATAAAAGCCGGCTCCAGCCGGCCGGCCGCATCGGTGAAGGCGGTATGCGTCAAGGCGCCGGTCGCGGTGAACGTGCCGGTTTCACGCAGATCGATGCAGGCGGACTTGCCCGATGCCGGCGTTCCTGGCGCTGCATTTCCGGCGGCGGCCGGCTGTGCGCCGACCGCACCGCCGAACACTGCCAGCGCGACACCGACGGCGAGGATTTTCAGCCTTGCCCGCACCCCGACGACTCCGGCTTCCTGGCTGTTCACGGCAGTCCCTCGCAGGTGTGATCGCCCCGGGCAGTCCCGGGCCGCAGACAATTCGAACAAGTCGCCTCCTACGTCGCCGGCCCGGCGGGCCGTTCGACCGGCGCGTGTTCGTCGTGCGGGCCCGAGGTGAGCAGGCCCGACAGACGGCGGCCGAGCCAGCCCTGCAGGTCGTCCATCAGCGAAAACACGCTCGGCACCACGATCAGGCTCAGCAGGGTCGAGGTCACCAGCCCGCCCACCACCGCGATCGCCATCGGGGCGCGGAAGCCGGCGTCGGCGCCCAGCCCGAGCGCGATCGGCGCCATGCCGGCGGTCATCGCGATGGTGGTCATGACAATCGGCCGGGCGCGCTTGTGGGCGGCGTCGATCAGCGCCTCGGTGCGCGGCACCCCGGCGCGCAGCGCCTCGATGGCGTATTCGACCAGCAGGATCGAGTTCTTGGCGACGATGCCCATCAACATCATGATGCCGATCACCGCCGAGATCGACATCGGCCGCCCGGTCACCATCAGGAACACCATCGCGCCGCCGAGCGACAACGGCAGCGCCATCATGATGGTGAGCGGCTGCAGGAACCCGCCGAACAGCACCACCATGACGGTGTAGACCAGCAGCACGCCCGAGCCGAGCGCGATGGCGAAACTGACGAACAGCTCGACCATGATCTCGGCGTCGCCGGTCGCCTGCTCGCGCACCGAGGGCGGCAGGTTGTTCATGATCGGCAGCGCGTGGATCTGCTTGAGTGCCTCGCCGAGCGGAATGCCGGCGAGCTCGGCCTCCACCGTCGCCTTGCGGGTGCGGTCGAGCCGGTTGATGGTCGCCGGGCCGCTGGCGAGCTTGAACGCCGCGACCGCGACCAGTGGCACGCTGACCCCGGACGAGGTCGCCACCCGGAGGTTCTCGACCGTCGGCAGGCTGGCGCGCGCCGACGGCTCGATCTGCACCCGGATCGGAATCTGACGGTTGGGCAGGTTGAACTTGGCGAGGTTCTGGTCGACGTCGCCCAGGGTAGCGATGCGGGCGGTGGCCGCGATGGTGGCGACCGACACGCCGAGTTCGGCCGCGCGCTCCGGCAGCGGCACGATCTGGATCTCCGGGCGGCGCAGGCTGGCGGTCGAGGCCGCGGTCGGGAAGAACGGCAGCATGCGCATCTGACGCTCCAGCTCGCGGGTGGCGCGGTCGAGCTCGGCCTCATTGTCGCCGACCAGGGTGACGCTGACTTTCGAGCCGCCCATGCCGTCGGCGCCGAAGCGGAAGCGCGCGCCGGGAATCGCGGTGAAGCGGGGCCGCAGCTCGGTCTCGATCTGCTGCTGGGTGAGCTTGCGCTCGGACGCCGGCAGGTAGTTGATGTAGAGCGTGGCGTTGCGCGGATCGCCGCCGGTCGAGGCGGCGCCGGGGCCGTTGCCCTGCGAGGCGATGCCGATCGCCGAAAACACGCTGACCACCTCGGGCCGGGTCTTGGCGATGTCGGTGGCGCGCCGCGCCACCGCCTCGGTCTGCGCCAGGGTGGCGCCCGGCGGCAGCTCGATCCCGAGCGCCGAACGGCCGGTGTCGCGGGCCGCCACCAGGTCGGCGGGACTCAGCGGACTGATGGCGACCGAGGCGGCGAAGAACGCGACCGCGCCGAACACCGTGAGCCAGCGGTGGCGGATCGAGGCGCGCAGGAAGCGCAGGTAGACCCGCATCAGGGCGGTGTCGCGGTTCTCCTGCCCGGGATGGAGTTTCAGGAAATAGGCGCCCAGCAGCGGCGTCAGCATCCGGGCGACCAGCAGCGAGAACAGCACCGCGACCGCGACCGAGACGCCGAACGGAAAGAAGAACTGCCCGGGAATGCCGGGCATCACCGCCACCGGCACGAACACCGCCACGATGGTCAGGGTGGTCGCCACCACCGCCAGGCCGATCTCGTCGGCGGCCTCCAGCGCGGCCCGGTACGGCTTCTTGCCGTCGCGCATGTGGCGGACGATGTTCTCGATCTCGACAATCGCGTCGTCGACCAGGATGCCGACCACCAGCGACAACGCCAGCAGGGTGACGCCGCTGAGCGCGAAGTTGAGCCAGCGCATGACGAAGAAGGTCGGGATCAGCGACAGCGGCATGGCGATCGCGGCGATCCAGGTGGCGCGGAAATCGCGCAGGAACAGCCACACCACCAGGACCGCGAGCGCCGCCCCTTCGAGCAGGGATTCGATCGCGCCGAGATAGGATTCCTCGACGAACCGCACGGTCGACGACACCCGCTTGATCTCGACCCCCGGATTGGCCGCCTGCAGGGTCTTCAGGCGCTGCGCCACCTTGTCGGCGACGTGCACCTCGCTCGACCCGACGGTACGCAGCACCTCGAAGGCGACCACCGGCTCGTTGTCGAGGCGGGCCGACTGGCGCTGCTCGGCCGTCGCGTCCTCGACCGTGCCGAGATCGGAAAGCCGGGCCTGGCGGCCGCCCGGCAGGATGATCATGCGGGCGCGCAGGTCGTCGACCGACTCGGCGCTGCCGACGGTGCGGATCGACTGTTCGCCGCGGCCGATGGTGCCGCGGCCGCCCG
>JAVBUK010000458.1:0-13815 GCA_031555345.1 Xanthobacteraceae bacterium
CTCGACGCTGTCGCGTTCGATCATCACCCACGTCACGGTGTCGCTGTCGCTGATCGCGCTGCTGCTGTTCGGCGGTCATGCGATCCACAGCTTTACCGCGACCATGATGTTCGGCGTCGTGCTGGTCGGCACCTACACGTCGATCTTCATCGCCTCGCCGATCCTGCTGTATCTCGGCGTCGGCGTCGCCCGGCGCAGCGTCGACGACGGGTCGCAGCCCGAGGCGTCGCCCGCCGGCGAGACGATATCGACCGGTGCCCCGCTGGCGCCGGAGAGCGCCCCGAGGTCGAAGAAAGGCTCGAAGACGCGGTGAGCACCGCGGTGGACCGCGACAGCCCGCATCTGCCCACCACCGCCCGGATCGAATCGTATCGCGGCGGCGGGTTTCGTTTCGCCGGCATGTCGCACCGCGGATCGCTGCTCATCGTGCCCGACGGCATGTGGGCATCGCCCGTGAAGGCGCCAGTCGACATCGACGAGGCCGCGCTGGCGCTGGTGTTCGCCTGCGTTCCGCCGGTCGGAATGTGCGTCGTCGGTGCCGGCCGCGATCCCTGGATGGTGCCGCCGGCCTTGCGGGCGCGGTGTCGGGCGGCCGGGTTCTCGATCGAGGGAATGACCACGGCGACCGCCGTGCATACCTACAACATCCTGCTGGAGGAGCGGCGCCGGGTTGCGGCGCTGCTGATCGCGCTGGCGTGAACGTGGGTGTGCGGGCACGCTTGGTGAATCAAGCCCGGGTTTCGGTCGTGTCCGTCGGCGCAACGGCTTCCCGGCCATCGACGGCGGCGCTGGGGTCGCTTTCGCGAAAAACGTTCATTTTCGCTACGGGGTTGTGGCGAAAAGCAACGCCCGGTTGGTGGAACATGCGGCTTTCATGATGCGAGAGTCCGGCGACAGGGTGGCGATTCCGTGCGACGCCCGTGCGACAGAAGTGCTGCAGCCGGAGGCGGCTCGGCGTCTTCGTCGCTGGCCGCTTTCACCCCCCGGGGCAGGGAAATCACGACTCGCGCCGTCGGGCCGCGAGTCGTGCCGATGGGGACCGCGCCTGCAGGGGGCTGGTGAATGACAATCGAGGTGTTGAGCGACCGGCGGGCCGCATCCGGCAGCCCGGTCGACCGACCGGATGTGTGCCTCCGGCGGCGGCGCTGGGCCACGCTGCTGCTGGTCTGGCTGGCGTTTCTGATCAGTTTCGTCGACCGGCTGATCTGGGCCAACGTCGCCTCCTCGGTCGGGGTGTCGCTGGGCTTGCAGCTGGCCGCGCTCAACGTGTTCGTGACCGCGTTCTATACCGGATACGTGTTGTCCAACTTCGGCTCCGGCTTCCTGACCGATCGGTTGGGCGGGCGGCTGATGCTGCTGTTGGCCCTGGTGCCGCTCGGTGCCTTCACGTTCCTGTTCGGGTTCACCAACTCGATTCCGTACGGCTTGGTCCTGCAGGCGTTGATGGGGGTCGCCGCCGGGGCCGACTATGCGGCCGGGGTCAAGCTGATCACCGCCTGGTTCGGGCGGCGCGACCGCGGGAGGGCGATGGGGCTCTACCTGACCGCGCCCACCGTCGGCGTCGCCGTCACCAATGCCTTGGTGCCGGCGCTCATCGACGCGTTCGACTGGTCCACCATCTACCAGTTCTTCGGCGTGGTGACGGTCGGCATCGGCGTTCTGTGCTTTTTCACGCTGAAGAACGAGCCGCCGACCGGCCCGAACACCGCGCCCGAGCAAAGGCCGGCGGCCGCGCCGGTGAACCCGCTGATCCTTCTGCGCAACCGCAATTTGATCTTCCTCGCGCTGGCGGGGTTCGGCGGGATCTGGGGCAGTTTTGGTTTCATCTTCTGGGTCAACGCCCTGCTGATCCGGGGCCACGGCATGACGCCGGTCGACGCCGGCGGAATCGCCGCCCTGTTCGGCCTCGGAGCCCTGATCGGAAGCCCGTTGGTCGGGCTGTTGTCCGACAAGCTCGGCCGCCGCAAGCTGCCGATCATCGCGAGCCTGGTGGCCTTCATCGTCCTGCTGCTGCTGTTCGGCGGCATCCACACGCCGATTCTGTTCTGGATCGCCGCGCCGCTGCTGGGCGCCGCCGCGTTCGTCTATCAGCCGTTGCTCGGCGCCATGATCGCGGAGTGCGCCGGGCTGGCACTGGCCGGCACCGCGACGGGAGTCACCAATGCGTGCTGGCAGCTCGGCACGATCCTGGTGCCGCTGGTCGTCGGCGTCGTGTTCCAGATGACCGGCGCCTTCTCCGCCGCATTCATCACGCTTGCCCTCGGGCCGCTGTTCGCCATGGCCGCCATGGTGCTTGTCCGGGAGTCGAGCCATCCGGCGACCTGACCGACGGGGGCGTGCCCTTCGCATTCGGCGTCCGACGCGGTACCTTCCGGTCATGCAGCACGCCTATGCCCATTGCGAAGCGCTGGTGCGCGACGCCGACAAGGACCGCTTTCTGGCCGCCCTGTTCGCGCCGGCGGAGCACCGGCGCGACCTCCATGCCCTGTACGCCTTCAACGCCGAGATCTCGCGCGTGCGCGATGTTGCGCACGAGCCGATGCCGGGCGAAATCCGGCTGCAATGGTGGCGCGACGCGCTCGTAGGCGAGAGGCAGGGCGTTTCCGGCCATCCGGTCGCCGCGGCGGTGGTCGAGACCATCGCGCGGCACCGGCTGCCGCCCGAACCGTTCGGCGAACTGATCGACGCGCACACCTTCGATCTCTACGACGACGCGATGGCGAGCCTGGCCGATCTGGAGGCCTATGCCCGCGCCACCACGTCGACGCTGTTCGGCCTGGCGGCGCGGGTGCTGGGTGCCGATGCCGACGCGGTCGCGGGGGCGGCGCAGACCGGCGGCATCGCCTATGCTCTGGTCCGCCTGATGCAGGCGTTCCCCCGTCATGCCGCACGGGGCCGGCTCTATTTGCCGACCGACCTGCTGGAGCGCCACGGCGTGGAGCGCGCCGATATCGCCGCCGGCCGCCCCGGTCCGGGCTTGACGGCGGCTATGGCCGAACTGCGGGCGCGCGCGCACGACAGATTGGCGGACAGCCGGCGCCTGATCGCAAGGCTGCCCCCCGAAGCCGCGCCGGCGTTCCTGTCGGTGGCGCTGGTCGGCCCGCTGCTGCGGGCTCTCGGTCGCAGCACCAACCCCTTTGCGCCGGTCGAGGTGCCGCAATGGCGACGGCAATGGACACTGTGGCGGGCAGCGCGCACGGCGGGGTGAGCGACGGAGCGATCTTCGCCGCGGGCTCTCAACTGGTTTCTTGCCGCGCCCTACGTCGCTGCGGCGGTCGAATGCGCCCCGATCCAGGCCGAAAGATCCTCGAGCGCGCGGGCGGTCAGGGCCCGTTTCTTGGCCAGCGTCTTGGCCGGGCCGCGCAGCCGTTCGCCGTCCGGGCCGCGCGACGGTGCGCGCGCGAGCGGCGGGAACAGGCCGAAATTGACGTTCATCGGCTGGAACGAGCGCGGGCCGGCGTCGATCGTTTCGATATGGCCACCGACGATATGGCTCAAAATGGCGCCGTGCGCGGTGGTGGCGGGTGGCGACACGATCGGCATGCCGCGCCGTTCAGCGGCGGCAAACCGACCGGCGAGCAGGCCGATCGCGGCGGACTCGACATAACCTTCGCAGCCGGTGACCTGGCCGGCGAAACGCAGGCGGGGCAGCGCGCGCAGCCGCAGCGTCGGATCGAGCAGACGTGGCGAATTGAGGAACGTGTTGCGATGCAACCCGCCGAGCCGGGCGAACTCGGCGTTCTCGAGGCCCGGAATGGCGCGGAAGATGCGCACCTGCTCGCCGTGCTTCAGCTTGGTCTGGAACCCCACCATGTTGAACAACGTGGCCAAGCGGTTGTCCTGCCGCAGTTGGACCACCGCATACGGTTTTTGGCCGGGATGGTGCGGGTTGGTCAGGCCGACCGGTTTCATCGGGCCATGCCGCAACGTCTCGACACCGCGTTCGGCCATCACCTCGATCGGCAGGCAACCGTCGAAGTAGGGCGTCGAGGTCTCCCAGTCATGGAAGGCGATCTTCTCGCCGTCGGCGAGCGCGGCGACGAAGCGCGCGTACTGCGCCCGGTCGAGCGGGCAGTTGATGTAGTCGGCACCCGAGCCGCCAGGGCCGGCCTTGTCGTAGCGCGACTGGAACCAGGCGACCGACATGTCGATCGACTCGCGATGCACGATCGGGGCGATGGCGTCGAAAAAGGCGAGCGAGTCCTCGCCGGTGACGGTCCGCACCGCGTCGGCGAGGGCCGGCGAGGTGAGCGGGCCGGTGGCGACGATCACGTTGTCCCAATCCGCCGGCGGCAGCCCGTCGATCTCCTCGCGCCGCAGCTCGACCAGCGGGTGGGCTTGCAGCGCCGCGGTCACGGTCGCGGAAAATCCGTCACGGTCGACCGCGAGCGCGCCGCCCGCCGGCACCTGGTTGGCGTCACCCGCCCGCATGACCAGCGAGTCGAGCCGCCGCATTTCCTCGTGCAGCAGGCCGACCGCGTTGGTGTCGCGATCATCCGAGCGGAACGAGTTCGAGCAGACGAGTTCGGCCAGCGCCGCGGTCTTGTGGGCCGCGGTCGAGCGGATCGGGCGCATCTCGTGCATCACCACCGGCACGCCGTGCCGGGCGAGCTGCCAAGCCGCTTCGGAGCCGGCGAGGCCGCCGCCGACGATGTGAACAGGTGATATCTGCATCTTGAGCGTGGTCGGGCAATTTGTATCATGTGTCAACACCAATGAAGGGCACTGGCCGCGAGGGGGATCGATGATGCGTCGGGTGGTGGCGGCGGCCGCAGGCCTGCTGATGCTTGCGCCGGTGGGGTTCGCGGCGGAGGTCGCTCCCGACGCGGCTGCGTTCCTGCAGAATCTGTCGCTCCCCAGGCCCAGCCCGCGCAGCATCGTCTTCTGTCACGGGTTCACCTGCGCGTTCCGCACCGAGATCGGTTTGGGTTCGGACGACCATGCGCGCCTGAACCGCATCATGGCGGCGGGTCGCGGGTCGGCCGAGGCCGAGCGCAAGGCGATCGCCCGGGCCGAGGTGTGGTTCGAGAAGCGCGTTGCCCCACTGACCGGCACCGGCAACGCCAAGGCGCGTTCGGGCGGGCTGATGGTCGGCGGCGATCGCACCCAGTTCGATTGCATCGACGCGACGTCGAACACCACCGCGTTGCTGATGGTCCTGAACGACCTGAAGCTGTTGCGCCATCATGACATCGATGCCCCGATCTCGCGCCTGTTCACCGGCGGCGGGCCGCATTTCACCGCGACCATCAAGGACCGGAAAACCGGGCAGGGCTGGACGGTCGATCCCTGGACGCACGATCACGGCGAGCTGCCGGACGTCTGGACGGTCGAGCGCTGGAAAGCCGGCGGCTGACCGCGGCGATCATTTGCTCGGCCGCAGGGCCCGAAACGGCAACGCCCGCCGAAACCGGCGGGCGTCGTCGTCGATCAATGCGCGGGCGATCAGGTCCGCGCGCCGTCCCAGGCTATCCGTTGGATATCCGAGCGGGAAATGCCGATGTCGGCCAGTTCACGATCGCCGAGCCTGCTCAGCTCTCGCACGCTCCTGTCGTAGTCCCGCCATGAGCGGACCATCCGGACAAGATTGGAGAAGACGGACATAACAACGTCCTTTGCCCTGCGACACGAGTCGCAGCTTGCACATTGCCGACAAAGGTACGCGCGCCAAGCGCTGGTATAAACTACGTAGTATTGCGGTGCGGATTTGCGGCTGTTCGGCAATCTGGTGTCAACCATGCCGCCGGGACGTGACGCCCCAAACGCCGGACGGCGCGCGCCGCGCGGGTCCGCTCGAAAAGAAAGGCGGAACGCCGCTGATCACGCCGTCCCGCCCGAAGGTAATTGGCCGCGGTCGAACCTCAGACCGTCGCGGCGGGCTTCTGCGTGATGCCCGGCGCGCCCGCGGTCGATACACCGAGCGCGGCGTCTTCGGTACGCCCCATCAAGGTGTGGACCTGGGTCCGGAAGCGGTCAAGCACATAGACCCGGATGGCCGACGAAAGGTTGCTGCCGGCCACGCGGCTGGCGTCAATGGAAGCGACCAACTTGGACAAGGTCATCGCGCGGTCGCGGGCGATCTCTTTCAGACTGTTCCAAAAGATGTCCTCGATGCTGATGCTGGTCTTGTGACCTTCGATGACGATCGACCTTTTGACGACTGTAGACTTCATTTGATGTTCCCTCAGCTCCAGTTAGCGGCCCGTATTGGTTGCCGTTCGGGGATGGTTGCCGAAAGAGAGCCATCGGCGATCAGGGCAGAGCCGCATTGCTGCGGTCGTCCCGTCCTTTTTACGAGTGCACCCATCATCGTCGCCTCAGCACTCCCGCTCGTCTTTTCTCAGCGCCGTCGTCGGCACGAACGAGAATGGACAGTTCAATACGCGTCCGGCGCGAAAGTATTCTGATATATGTCAAAGATGGAAAAACGAGCTATTCCGTAAATATCCCGAGGTTGCTAAGCCATTTTCCGGCAGCACAGTACCGCATGGCAGTCATGCATCATTATTCACACGCGGAAGCGGTGTTGAAGTTCTCAATCGCCAGAACCTTGCACCAATGGCGGCCGCGCGGAGCATTGCGAACGAATTCTTCCGCTGTCGGAACTTGTGAAAAAAAAGCAAAGAACTTTCCAATCCATCAGAAAAGACGCTGCGCAACGCTGCTGATTGCGAAAATAGAAATCCATTATTGCTTCCGCAAATACCGCAGTGGTTGCCTCCAAGTCTTGCCACTTGTGCCGAGTCTAGCACCGAACCACTGGCATTCCACCGGTGGTTCCAACTCTGAACCTGACCGGCGCGCATCCAATCAGGGGCCTGCATGCCATTCCGGAAAGCGAATTGCCGTTCGGTGATCCGCGCGGACGTCCGATTGCGATCGCGTTGGGTGACGTCAGGAAAGACGATAGGAAGAAAGTACCGTAATGCCCGCATCAAAAAGTGGGCATTGCAGCGTCAAGGTGTCACAGTAGGTCGACTACCATAATACAGTTCTTGATCCCGTGTCGCGACGCCAGTGGCGACCGCGCCGCCTGATGGCTGCCGGACATTCTGCATGTGCTCTGGAAAACCGGGGCCCGCCCGATCGGGCCCCCTCCGCTTTGCGGTCGAATCTTTCGCTTCGGAGCAACGGGGGATCAATTCATTTTACGCGAAGTTACGCATGGGTACACGCGTGTCGGGCTGTAGACAAGAGTTGAAGTGGTATTAAGATAAGTACATATTTATATCATGAGGAAAGGCGCTTAAAACGAAATGAGAATGAGTCGCAACAAAACCTAGCGGTGCCGTAACACGCTATGGAGGAGCGCGGCTGTGACGACAAGCAAGCCCCATTGGTATTCGCGACAATCGCCGGCGTCTGTCGCAGCGCTGTCGGCAACCTCTCCTTACTCTGCCGGTGACGCTGGCGGGTCGCGGTCGGTCATGCGGGGACAATTGGCCGCCGACGACATGACGAAACCGGCCAGGGGCTCCGGCCCTGGCTTGGCAAGCGGCAAGCGCATGGCCGAGGTGAGCGCGGCGAGTTCGACAAGCGCCGCCGCCAGGCTCAACCGCGTAGCACTGCAGGACGGTGCCGGGATTTCGGTGCTCAAGAACAGCAAGGAGCTCGGTTGGACAAACCTCGAAGTCATGCTGGTGAGCAGTCGACTGCACGACTTCGAGATCGGATACAAGGCCGTTCCCAACCTCTGGATCGCCGCCTCCTTCGAGCCGGTCGACATGTCCTGGATCGTGAAGAAACGGGAACAGCGCATCTTGGATTCCGGGAGCCGGATATCGGTGTTCGCGCCCGGCACCGCGATCGGCGCCCGGCGCAGAAAGGTGGCCCGCGGGATCCATGTCCGGGTCAAACGCGATGTCTTCGCCGAAGTGGCCGGCGCCTTGTTCGATCGCGAACCCGACGATTTCGAAATCGTCACGGCCCTGGGATTTCGGGATTCCGGCCTCGAGTGGATGCTGCGGTCGGTCAAGGCCGCGTTGTTCGAGCCGGCCGAACACACCTGCCTGAAGATCGACTATCTCGCACGGGCCCTGACGGCGCATGTCCTGCGCACCCGGACGGCCGGGGGGGAGCGTCGATGCACGGCCGCGGGCGGCTGCCTGACCGCCGGCCAGGTTCGGCTGATCACCGATCACGTCATCGACCGTTTTGCTGCGGAAATCCTGCTGCAGGACTTGGCGGCCCTGGTCGGGCTGAGCCGTACCGTCTTCATCCAGCGCTTCAAGACGTCGTTTCGCCAGACGCCGCACCAATACCTGATGCAGGTGCGCATCGCCCGGGCGCGTGAGGCGCTGGCGACCACCAGCCGGTCGATTGCCGAAATTGCCTTGACCTGCGGGTTCTCCGACCAGGCGCATCTGTGCTGCGCGTTCAAGCAGGCGACGGGCATGACCCCGTTGGCGTTCCGGCGGAACTCGGGCTGATCGCGGTCCCGCCGCCGACCCGCCGCGGTCCCGCCACGCAATCGTAGATCGGATTGTGAACTCCGGCGCCGGCCCGAGGACGGTGGCGTACAAAACCCCGGGCTGTACCCCGCAATGTGGCCGTCCGATCGCCGCGGGACAACATCGAAACAAATCCGACCGATTACCAAAAAACGCGGACGGATCTCCAATCCGTCCGGTCGCGGCCGTGAGACAATCAATCGACGAGATGCTTCCGCTGCCGAACCGTGTGGTGCCGTCGCGCCGCGTTCAGGCGGCGGCGACTGGTGCGCGGCCAAGCGAGCCGGGTTGGCGACGTTGTGTGCGGAGGAAAGATGCGTACCCGTCCGGGATGTCTTTCGAAGACCTCGATTGCGCGCGCCACACTCGCCATCGTGGCCGCGACCGGCGCTGGAGGCTCGCGGCAGGCCGCGACGGCAACGCTGACATGGGCGGACAGTGCCGCGACCGCCAATTGGTCCGATTCCGGAAATTGGCTTCCGTCACCGGGCAGCGTCCCGTCGGCGAGCGACCAGGTTTATATCGGGAATGCCACCCCGACAGGTGCGGCGGCCGACGCTGCCGTGATCATTGCATCGGGTAGCGTCGCGGGAGGCAATGTCTACCTCGGATACGCGGGTGCAACGACTGGCGAGTTGACGGTTCAGCGGGATGCCAGCCTCGCTGCCGGTGCTTTGACCCTGGGGACCTCGGGAACGGGCTTTCTGCGTGTCGATGGCGGCAACGTCTCTGTTTCGGGGGCGTTCAGTGTCGGCTTTCGTGCTGGCTCTGCCGGCGGGACCGGCCATTTGAAAATCACCAACGGCGGGACCCTGAACACGACCAGCACCCGCTACACCCAGGTTGGTTATCAAGCAGGCGTGCTGCAAAGCACGGTGTTGATCGATGGACAGGGAGCGGCATGGACGACTTCCGGTGGGGTGATCATCGGCGCGGCAAACGGCGGTTCCGGGGCCGTAACCGTGCAAAATGGCGGCCTGCTCGATCTGAAATCGGGCGACAACTTCGGTCTGGGGCTGGCCGATGCCGTCGGTGCTACCGGCTCGCTGGTCGTCGACGGCCCCGGATCGTCCGTCTTCGCGCGCCCGGGACTGGTGGTCGGCATACAGGGAAGGGCTTCTTTGTCGATTCTCAACGGTGCGACGCTCGAAAGCAGTGCCGATTTGTGGGACTACGATCGTATCGGGCAGTCGTCGACGATGGACGGCACTCGCGCGGAAGGCCACGTCGTCGTCGACGGGCGAGGCTCGTCCTGGATCAACCATACGGGGCTTGTGGTCGGCTATGCCGGCGTCGGAACGCTGACGATCAGCAATGGAGCGTCTGTCGGCAGCTCCTATGACAGTTTCATCGGTTACACTCGCGCTCGTTCGAGTGGCCAAGACGCCCTCCATGCCGGACACGGCGAGGTCTCGATTGCCGGCCCAGGGTCGATCTGGACGACCCGGACCCTCGATATGGCGGCCAATAGAGGGGCTGATGCCATTCTGACGGTCGCCGACGGTGGAACTCTCAGGACGACGGGAAAAGCAGGCAGCAGCTATGATGTTCGCATCGGCAACGGTGGGAACGGCGTTGTCAATGTCGGCGCCCCGGCGGGGCAGCCCGCCGCTGCCCCCGGCCACATCGATGTGGGCACGATCCAACTGGTCCGGAGAGACGACAGCCGGATCGGTTTCAATCACACGGCGGTCGATACCGACAATTACTTCTTTGCGCCGTCGATGTTCGGAGACGGCACCGTCGATGTGCTGTCGGGCGTCACTCTGCTGACAGGGACGAATACTTATAGCGGGCCAACGACGATCTCCGCTGGCGTTCTGAAGGCCGGTGCCGACAGCGCGTTCAGCCCGAATTCGGATTTCGTCGTGAACCGTTCCGGGACACTCGACGTCAACGGCATCGGTCAGACGGTCCTTGGCCTGAGCAACAATGGTCTGGTCAACATGGGCAGCGGTACCGCGCCGGGCACGGTGCTGACGACCACGAACTATGTCGGCGATGGCGGCACGATCGTCATGAACGCGCGCCTGGGCACGGACGCTTCGCCCGCCGACCGGCTGGTGATCGACGGCGGCGCCGCCACCGGCACGTCCTCGCTGCGCATCGCCAACGCGGGCGGGGCCGGTGCCAAGACCGTCGGCAACGGCATTGTGGTGGTCGCCGCCGTCAACGGCGCCACCACTGCGCCGGGCGCCTTCGCGCTCGCCGGCCGGGTCACCGCCGGGCCCTACGAGTACACGCTGTTCCGCGCCAGTACCGACGCCAGCGCACCGGAGAGTTGGTATCTGCGCTCGACGCTGGACTGCAGCCTGCAGCCGAGTGCGCCGGAGTGCCAGGGGCCGCAGCCGCAGCCGGTGTACTACCGGGTGGAGACCTCGGTCTATGCGGCGCTGCCGTCGCTGGCGCTGCTCTACGGCCGCAACCTGCTCGACACGCTGCACGAGCGGGTCGGCGAGCAGGCCATCAGCGGTGGCCGCGGCTTGAACGCCACGACGCCCAACACCGGCGCCTGGGGTCGGGCGATCGGCACCGATGGCAAGCAGGACGGCGACCCTCGCGGCATCTTCGGCGCGGGCCCGCAATACGGCTACGACTTCGTCGGCCTGCAGGTCGGCCACGACCTGTTGCGCGCCGCACACCGCGACGGCAGCCGCGATCACGTCGGGGCCTATTTCGCCTATGGCCGCGCCGACGGCACGGTGACGCATTTCGACGGCCGCACCGGCACCGACAAGTTCGACGCCTACACGTTCGGCGGCTACTGGACTCATTTCGGTGCGTCTGGCTGGTATGTCGATTCGGTGCTGCAGGGCACCCGTTACGACTCCACCAGCACCGCCAATGCCGGCCTGCCGGCGCTGAAGACTCATGGCAACGGCATTGCGGCGTCGGTCGAGGGCGGCCGGCCGTTCCGGCTCGCCCACGGCTGGTTCGTCGAGCCGCAGGTGCAACTGATCTACCAGGCGATCGATCTCGCCGATGCCGGTGACACCAAGGCGCAGGTCACGTTCTCGAACGTGGACTCGCTGGCCGGTCGGATCGGGGCGCGGCTCGGGCGCACCTGGTCGCTGGACGGGGCGGCGGGCGGACGGCAGCTGACGGCCTGGATCCGGCCGAACATCTGGCACGAGTTCCGCGGCGATCCGGTCACCCGGTTTTCGTCGGCGGACGGTCTGGTGCCGTTCCGCGCCGCGTTGGGCGGCACCTGGGGCGAGGTCAATGTCGGGGCGAGCGGCCAGGCCGGGCGCAACACCACGCTGTTCGCCAACGCCTCCTACTCCGAACGCTTCGACGGCGCCGGCCATGCCTACAACGGCAAGGTCGGCCTGCGAATCGATTGGTGAAGCAGCCGGGGCGGCGGCGTTCGCGGACGATGGTTCGGTGGAAACCACGCGGGAAGCCGCTCCGGCGGCACCGAACCGAAGTTCCCGAAGAGTCGTGGAACCGGATGTCCGTCGATTCAGCGCCGGCTTAGTCCGGGCATCGATGCAGGGTGGTCTTGTAGGTTTCGTATTGGTCGGTGAAATCCAGCGTCTTGGCGTCGCGAATGGTGAAGCTGATATCCGACGTCAGCGCCCCGCCGGCCGGATCCTTGCAGGTGACCTGCACGGTGATCTTGTTGCCGGCGCGTCGCCGGTCCTGCAGCGTGCACAGGCCGAAGCTCGAATCGATCGCCGTCGCGGTGATCTTGACGCGCTTGTCGGCCGGATCCGATCCGTCGCCCTTGCAGGCACGATCCTCGAGATAGATGCCGGCGATGGGAAAGGCCTCCTCGGTGTGTGCCGGACCCGCGATCATCGGTACGGCGATCGAAAACCCCAGCAAGACAACGGCCGTCCTGGACACTTCACAACTCCCTTGGTTCGCGTCAGCGGCGCCTCGCACCGCGCCCGTAGGGCATACAAATGCCACCCGTTCGATGTCGCGAGCGGGTGCTGTTGGGCTTGCGGCTTGATTCGAAGCGGCAGGGTTCCCCGGTGCTATGGTACGCCGAATCGTTTCCTTTCGCGAGTGGATTGTGATGCCAAGGTGGGCTCTCGGCCGCACTTTCGGGGGCACCTGCAGGCAGGGACTGCCCGCAGGCGGGGACTGCCCGCCGCTCCAGCGGGGATGGGGCCGAGATCGGGGAAGGGTCGGCGGGGACCGCCGAAATCTGGTGGGCTTGATCGCGCCGGCGGCCTCACAGGAGGTCGGCAAACTCGGGATGGCGGGCGATGTAGCCGTCGATGAACGTGCATTGCGCCACCACCTTGAGGCCCCGGGCCCGGGCATCGGTGAGCGCGCCGTGAGCCAGCGCCGAACCGATCCCCCGGCCCGACAGCGCGGCCGGAACCTCGGTGTGTGTGAAAGCGATCACGCCCGGGTCGCGGCGATAGCAGGCGACGGCCGTATGGCCATCGACCTCGATTTCGTAGCGCTGGAGTGCTTCATTGTCGCGAACGTCTGGCACGATAGGCTCCCCGATGGCAGGGTTGAAAGGCGGGCCGGGCGCGGGCTATTGCGGGGGCGGGGCGGACACGCGGCGCGCGGCCCGATAGCGCGCCAGCAACCGTTCGAAACTGGCGTTGAGGGTGGCCTCGATCTCGGGGCGCCCCTCCAGCCGGCTGAGCAGGAAGGCGGCGGCCTCGATGGTGGACAGCCCGTCGCGCCGCGGTTCGCGCCGGAGTTTGCCATAGCGGGATGGGCGCTGCGGCCGAAGCACGATGCGACGGCATTTGAGCATCCAGGCGTTGCGCCACCACAGCGCTTTGGCCTGACTCCAGGTGCCGTCGAGCAGAATGACGCCGTCCAGGCGCGCGAGCACATTGTCCTGGTCGAGGATCGGCTCGCCCTTCTTGTCGACCGCGACGATGTCGCGTTCGGGCGCGACCTTGTCGGCCTTGACCGAGCCGAGATAGAGAACCCCCCAGCGCAGGGGATCGACCGCGCGGCCGACGATCTTGCTCAGGTTCGGCCATGACAACCCGACCTTGAACTGCGCCTTCTCCAGGTGCAGCGCGGTCAGCCGCGCGGTGCCGAGGTCTTTGTCCTGCTCTTGCGGATGCTGCAGAATGACGAGCGTGACCCGGTTGTCGATCGGTTCGATCGTCTCGCAGACGCAGAGTGCGACCGGCTTTTGGCAGCGCGGGCAGTCGGAAGGGGCGGAGGCCGAGTCGAGAGTATCCATGGGTCCGCGTATACGCCCCATGGGCCCCGGCGACAACGGCGGCGCGGTCACGGTCAGTACGGATGTTCGACCGGGTGTTGCGGCTGGAGCGCCAGCCGGCCGTCCTTGACCCGCAGGACCAATGCGGCGCCGCGTTCGAGCGTGGCAATCACGACCCGGCGAACGCCGTCGATTCGGATGTGGACCTGGCGCCCG
>JAVBUK010000301.1:0-3378 GCA_031555345.1 Xanthobacteraceae bacterium
ACCACGAGCACGTCGCAATGCGCGTAGTGCTGGGTGTAGCGGTCGGCGTCCGCCAGCCCGTTCGCCCGGCGCCACGCGCCGAACCGCAGCAGGCCCTGTGCGGCGATCGCCGCAGCCGAGGAATCCACCGGCTCGACGTCGTTCTCCGGATCCGACTCGCGCGCATAGACGTCGCCGAGATCGCGCAGTCCCGGGGCGCCCGTGTCCCAGTACGGAATGCCGTCGGTCGCGGTGTGGTCGATGTAGAAGTCGCAGGTCGCCGCCGCCGCCCGCTCCATCATGGCGACGATCTCGACCTTGCCGCCGAACGCCGCGACGTCGGCCTCCGGCACCGTCTCGAAGAATTCCAGCAGTTCCGCGTAGCCGGTGACCGCCCAGCTCAAGCCGCGCATCCAGGTGGTGAAGCCCGAATAGCCCTGCTGGGTGCCGACGCAGCGGAACGCGCCGTTGGCGACGTTGAAGATCGCCTCGTGGGCGGTGCGCCCGCGCAGGTCGTAGATGTCGCGGCCCTCGCCGTAGAACACGCCGTATCTGGCGGTCGTGCGGGCGTGCGCGACCAGGCGGCCGATCAGCGGGATCACGGCGTCGCCCTCGCCTTTCACCACGTGCCCGAGCCGGTGGGCCAGCGCCAGCGCGCGCAGCGTCCGCATGGTGTCGATGAACAGCGAATGCGGGCCGTTGAACGACTGGATGTAGCCGTAGCCGCCGCCGAGTTCGGTCCAGCGACTGGCCTGCACCGCGCCCGAGCACTTGAGCGCCAGCTCGAAATATTCGAGCTGCCAGGGATCGCGCGGGATCCGGCCTTCGAGCATCAGCCGGCGCAGGTTGCCGTAGGTCGATATCTGGTTGAAGCCGTGGTCGTGGACGCCGAAATGGGTGACGTGGGCGGGCATCTCGGCGCGGATGCGCTCGACCGCCATGGCGAGAAAGCGTTGCTCGCCGGTCGCGTCGAACTGCAGCACCGCGCTGCCGAACTCGAACCCCTGGGTCCAATCGGTCCAGCCGCGCGGCTGATAACGCCCCTCGACGGTGTGGACCGGCGCGCCCTTGGCACGGTCCATGGTGCGGTCGATCGAGTCGATCTTGGCGGCGGAGGCCTCCCACATCCGGCGGATCGCCGGCATGAGGTCGGTCGGACGCAACGTGGTGTCGATTTTCATCGGTGTTCGTCCCGGATAGTCGTCAATGTCTTCATCGGGTTCAATGGCTTGCCGGGGGCCCGGCACCGCTCGCACGGCACCGTCGGCGCGGCCCCTGGACGACGTCGTCGGCGTCGCCGACGCAAAACGCGGCGGCGCTCAGCGGATGACGCGGGCCCCCTTGCCTTTCATGATCGCCTCGACCTCCTTGACGTTGACCATCGAGGTGTCGCCCGGCGTGGTCATCGACAGCGCGCCATGCGCGGCGCCGTATTCCACCGCGGCCTGCGGGCCCTTGCCCTCCAGGAACGCATAGGCCAGCCCCGACGCGAAACCGTCGCCGCCGCCGACGCGGTCGTAGATCTCGAGATTTTCCCTGAGCGGCGCCTCGTAGAACCGGCCACCCGCCCACACGATCGCACCCCAGTCGTTGATGCTCGCGGTCCTGGCGTTGCGCAGCGTGGTCGCCGCGACCTTGAAATTGGGGAACGCCTTGACCGCCGCGCCGATCATCTTCTTGAAGTTGACCGGATCGATGGCCGAGATGTGTTCGTCGAGCCCTTCCACCTCGAAGCCCAGGCAGGCGGTGAAGTCCTCCTCGTTGCCGAGCATCACGTCGACGTGCTGGGCGATCGTGCGGTTGATCCTCTGGGCGCCGGCCTTGCCGCCCTGGCTCTTCCACAGCGAGGCGCGGTAGTTGAGGTCGTAGGACACGATCGTGCCGTACTTGCGGGCGGCTTCCACCGCCTCGATCACCGCCTCGGCGGTGTTCGGCGCCAGCGCCGCGAAGATGCCGCCGGTGTGGAACCAGCGCACCCCCTCCTCGCCGAACAGCTTCTCCCAGTTCACCTCGCCGGGCCGGATCTGCGAGGCGGCCGAATGGCCGCGATCCGAGCAGCCGAGCGCGGCGCGCACGCCGAACCCCTTTTCGGTGAAGTTCAGGCCGACGCGGGTGTTGCGGCCGATGCCGTCGTGCTCGCGCCAGATCAGATGCGAGGTGTCGACCCCGCCCTGGAGGATGCAGTCCTCGACCAGCCAGCCGAGATCGTTCACCGGCAGCGCGGTGACGACGGTCGAGCGCTTGCCCCAGCACTTGCGCATGGCGCGCGCGACGTTGTACTCGCCGCCGCCCTCCCACACCTGGAACGAGCGGGCGTTGCGCACGCGGCCGAAGCCGGGATCGAGGCGCAGCATCACCTCGCCGAACGCCGCGCAGTCCCACCTGGTGTCGCTCGCCGGGCGGATTTCGAGAATTTCGGTCATGGTCACTTTCCCCGGATTGTCCTGATCAACTGGATGGTCTCGCCCACCTTGCGCTCGATGCCCGCATAGTCGTGGGCGTCGAGGAGTTCCTTGGTGACCAGCTTGGAGCCGATGCCGACGGCGACGACGCCCGCGCCGAACCATTCGCGCAGGGATTTTTCCGTCGCGTCGACGCCACCCGTCGGCATGATGCGGGTCCACGGACAGGGCGCCATGACCGATTTGACGAAGTCCGGTCCGCCGACCGAATTGCCGGGGAATATCTTGACGATTTCGCAGCCGAGTTCCTCGGCGTAGCCGATCTCCGACATCGTCCCGCAGCCCGGGCTGTAGGGAATCTTGCGCCGGTTGCAGACCTTGGCGACGTCGGGATTGGTCAGCGGCCCGACGATGAACTTGGCGCCGTTGGCGATGTAGATGCCGGCGGTCGGCGCGTCGACCACCGAACCGGCGCCCATCACCACGCTCCGGTCGACCCTGGCGAAGTGCCGGGCGACCTCGAGGAAGATCTGCGGCGCGAAATCGCCCCGGTTGGTGAACTCGACACACTTGGCGCCGCCGTTGGCGCACGCCTGGATCACCTTCTTGCAGACGTCGACGTCGGGATGGAAGAACACCGGGATCACCCCCTGGTCCATCATCCCCGACAGCACGCTCATGCGATCGACGGCCATGTCGTTGGTCTCCTCGAGTTGCGGCAGCGGTCGGCCGGGCCTTTTCGTCAGTCGAACCATTCGTCCTGCGGATCAAACGCCGGAATCGGCAGATTGAGGATGCGCATGCGCCCGACCGCCCGATGGCGGCAGCCGGGCTTGATGAAGACCGAGGTCAGCGGCCTCACCGGCACCTGCGCGCCGTCGAGCTCCATGAAGCCTTCGCCCTCCAGGACGACGTAGATCTCGGTCATCGCCTTGTGGTAGTGGAGCCGCGCGTCGGCGGTGATCTCGGTCAGATGCACGGTCGCGAGCGTGTTGTC
>JAVBUK010000054.1:0-4246 GCA_031555345.1 Xanthobacteraceae bacterium
AACGCACGGTCGAGCATTATCTCGCTCGAGCCAACCGCAAGCTCGGCACCACCAGCCGAACCCAGGCGGTCGAACGCGCCCTCGAGTTGGACCTGATCTGAACGGCCGCGACCGGGCTCCAGATCCCCGGGCTCCGGATCCACCGCGCGATCACAGCCGGCGCAACCAGGCGTCCATGCGGGTGATCGCCAACTCGATATCGTCGCGCGCGCCGGCGTAGCAGAAGCGGATGAATTTTCCGCCGGTGATCGGGTCGAAGTCGGCGCCGGGCGTCGCCGCCACCCCGGCCTCCGCCAGCAGGCGTTGGGCGAACGCGTGGCTGTCGTTGGTGAAGCGCGACACGTCGGCATAGAGATAGAACGCGCCGTCGGCGGGCAGGAACACGTCGAGCCCGCTGGCCGGCAGACGCTCCACCAGCATGCGCCGGTTGACCTCGTAGCCGGCCTTCACGGCCTCCATCTCGTCACGCCCGTCGAACGCCGCCTCGGCGGCGATCTGCGACAGGGTCGGCACCGAAATCGCCAGGTTCTGTTGCAGCCGTTCGATCGGCCGCACCAGCTCGGGCGGCGCGACCATCCAGCCGACGCGCCACCCGGTCATGCAGAAGTATTTGGAAAACGAATTGATGACCAGCGCGCGCTCGGACACGCCGGCGGCGCTGCGGGCCGCGAAGGCGTAGTCGAGGCCATGGTAGATCTCGTCGGATATGAAGGCGATGCCGGCGTCCTCGGCGGTGGCGATCAACGCCGACAGCGCCTGTTCCGACATCATCGTGCCGGTCGGATTGGCCGGGCTCGCCACCAGCACGCCCTTGAGCGGGGTCTCGGCATGGGCCGCCATCAGCGCCTCGGGGGTCAGCGCCCAGCGGGTCGCCGCGGTGGTTTCGATCTCCACCGGGATGCAGTTGAGCGACTTGAGGATATGGCGGTAGGGCGGATAGCCCGGAATGGTGATGGCCACCCGGGCGCCAGCCTCGAACAGGCTCAGGAAGGCCAGCACGAACGCTCCCGACGAGCCGGTGGTGGCAATCACCCGCTCTGGATCCACCTCAATCCCGAAGGTTTCCGCGTAGTGACGGGCGATGCGCGCCCGCAGCGACGGCCGTCCGAGCGCCGAAGTGGATCCGAGACCGCCCGACGCCAGCGCCGCCGCGGCGGCGTGGCGCGCAGTCGCCGGCGCGCCGGCCGCCGGCTGCCCCACCTCCATATGAACGACCCGTGCGCCGGTCGCCTCCAGGCGGGCCGCCGCGGCCATCACGTCCATCACCATGAAGGGCGGCACGTCGCCGCGCGCCGATGCCCGGATGTTCGCTGCTTCGGAATGCCGCATGATTCCCGTTCACGTTCCCGCGGGCGACCCGCCGTGCTGTTGCCGTAATTGGCGGCTTGGTCTATCCGGGTTGGGTTCCCAATGGAATGCGCGATCCTCGCGGATGGCGCCCGGCTAGCGTGGTGGATTTGACGTTGCTGTCTCTTGTTCGGCGCACTCAATCGCACCGGCAAATCCAAAACCACACTAGCATCATAGAGTTGCGAGTGTCCTTTCGGTTCCGACGCTGGTACGGAGCGGACTGCAAACGGAACCGAACGTCAAATCCACCACACCAGGTCCCGTGACGGTCGACACGGAACGGATCGGCCGCGAAGGATAGCAGAAGGGCGAGGCGTGACCGAGCGGAAGAGCAGAACTTTCCGCAGCTTGGCGGTTGTGGCCGCGACCGGCGTGGCGATCGCCGCCGGCCCGGCGCATGCACAAGACCCGGCTCGCGGCCTGCCGATCGTGCGGGACGCGGAAATCGAGCAGCTCCTGCGCGACTACACCCAGCCCATCCTGCGCGCCGCCGGGGTGGCCAAGCAGAACATCCGCGTCGTCATTCTCGGCGACCGCTCGTTCAACGCCTTCGTGATCGACGCCAGGCGGATCTTTGTCAACTCGGGCGCGCTGATGGAATCGCAGACGCCGAATCAGATCATCGGCGTGCTCGCCCATGAGACCGGTCACATCGCCGGCGGCCATCTGAGCAAGCTGCGCAGCGAACTCTCCAATGCCGAGACCATGGCGATCCTGGCGACCATCCTGGGCGTCGGCGCCATGGTGGGCGCGGCGCGCAGCAGCGGCGTCGGCGGCAATCCCGGCATCGTGGCGCTGGCGGCGCCGCAGTCGATCATCCAGCGCTCGCTGTTGTCATATCAGCGCCAGCACGAGGAACAGGCCGACCGCGCCGGCGTCAAGTTCCTCACCGCCACCGGCCAATCGCCCAAGGGCATGTACGAGACGTTCAAGCGTTTTGCCGACCAGGCGCTGTTCGCCGCCCGCTCCGCCGATCCGTACCTCCAGTCCCACCCGATGCCGACCGAGCGCATTGCCGCCCTGGAGGGCATCGCCCGGAACAGCCCCTATTGGGACAAAAGGGACTCCCCCGAGCTGCAGGCCCGCCACAACCTGGCACGGGCGAAGCTCTACGGCTTCCTCGACCGCCCCGACACCGTCGCCCGCCGCTACCCGATGACCGACCAGAGCCTGCCGGCCCGCTACGCCCGCGCGATCGCCGCCTATCGGCACGGCAAGCCGCAGGTCGCGCTTCAGCAGATGGACGCGCTGATCCAGGCCCAGCCGCAAAATCCCTACTTCCACGAACTCAAGGGCCAGGCGCTGCTGGAGGCCGGCCGGCCGGCCGACGCCATCGCACCGCTGCGGAAGGCCATCGCACTGGCGCCCGATCCGACGCTGATCCGGGTGATGCTCGGTCAGGCGCAGGTCGCGGCCAACGACCCGCGCCTGCTCGACGAGGCGATTGCCAACCTGCGCAACGCGCTGTCGCGCGACTCCGAAATCTCGGACGCCTACGCCCAGCTGGCGATGGCGTACGGCAAAAAGGGCGACTACGCCCAGGCCGACCTCGCCTCGGCCCAGGCCGCCTTCGCGCGCGGCGACCTGCGCACGGCGAGCCAGCTCGGCGCGCGCGCCAAGGGGCGCTTCCCGGTCGGTTCGCCGGGTTGGGTCAAGGCGGACGATATCGCCAGTATCAAACCTCCGGCGCAAGCCAACATGCGTCGATGAGAGAGCGAAGGATCGGATGATGCGTTTCAAGACGGTATGGATCGCCGCGGCAGCCGCTGTCGGCGCGTTCTCGATCGCGACTGCGCCGGCCGGCGCGCAGAGCTTTTCCGGCCCGCAGCGCGACGAAATCCAGAAGATCATCCGCAACTACATCGTGCAACATCCCGAAGTGCTGCAGGAGGCGATGGCCGAGCTGGAGAAGCGCCAACAGACGGCGGACAGCGAAAAGGCCCAGGCCGCCGTGAAAACGCATTCCCAGGCCCTGTTCTTTTCGCCGCATCAGGTGGTGGTTGGCAATGCCGAGGGCGACGTCACGCTGGTCGAATTCTTCGACTACAACTGCGGCTACTGCAAGCGCGCGCTCACCGATCTGGTCTCGATCATGAAGGAAGACCCCAAGCTGCGGGTGGTGCTCAAGGAATTTCCGGTGCTGGGGCCCACCTCGATCGAGGTGGCGCAGGTCGCAATCGCGGTCCGCATGCAGGATCCGTCCGGCAAGAAGTACTTCGATTTCCACCAGCGGCTGCTCAACGGCCGCGGCCAGATCGACAAGGCGAAGGCATTGGCCGTCGCCAAGGAAGTCGGCCTCGACACGGCGCAGGTGGAAAAGGACATGACCAGCGGCGAGGTGAGGGCGAGCATCGAGGAGTCCTTCAAGCTCGCGGAAGCCCTCGGGCTCAACGGCACCCCGAGCTACGTGGTCGGTCAGAACGTCGTGGTCGGGGCGGTCGGAGTCTCCACCCTGAAGGAAAAGATCGCGGAAGCACGTAAATAGGCAAATAGGCCAATAGGGTCGCCCCTGCGGCCCGGGTCACGAAGGCTTTCCCTCGCGGCCCGGTCCTCCTATAACACCCCTTCGCCCGGCGCCGGAACCGGGTCGGGCGTCTGCAGCGCGGCGGGGTGACATGTCTCGAACCATCTACGTTCTCAACGGACCCAACCTGAACCTGCTCGGCACCCGCGAGCCGGACAAGTACGGTCGCGCCACCTTGGCCGACGTCGAAAAGCTGTGCCAGGACACGGCCGCGACCCACGGGTTTTCGACCGAGTGCCGCCAGTCGAACCACGAAGGCGATCTGGTCGACTGGATCCAGGAGGCGGGCGCCCGAAAGGCCGCCGGTCTCGTCGTCAATCCGGGCGGCTACGGCACCTCGTTGGCGATCCTCGACGCGGTGCTGTCGGTGCA
>JAVBUK010000217.1:0-4360 GCA_031555345.1 Xanthobacteraceae bacterium
CGGAGATCGCCAGCAGCACGCGGTCGCGCGCACGGCCGGGACGATGCACGACCGCGGTCTTGCGGGCGCGCCGCGCATGCGGATGGCGGATCACGTACCAGCCGACGCAGCCCAGCGCCCAGACGATCTTGGCGACAAAAACCGTCATTGCCCGTCAGGTCTCCTCACCGCGCCCATTCCGTTTCGGCCAGGGCCGCGCCGTCCGCGCCGAACAAGTCGACCGGACCGCCCGGCGCATGCGCGGTGGGCAGAAGCGAGATCGGCCCGCACACCAGCATGAAGAAATCGTAGGGCGCGCGGCGCTCGTTCGCCATCACGAATTGATAGTGCATGCGCATGAACCGGAAGCGGTGGCGGCGGAACGAGGCCGGCGACAGCATCTCGTGGATCTGCACGCGCCGCACCAGCGGCTTGGTCCCGCCGTCATCGTCCGCCAACCGGCGCAGGGTCACGGGGTGGAACTTGTAGAAACTGATCGCGTCGTCCCGCGCCTGGTACTCGACCCAATCGACCGCCGGCAACGCCGCCACGCGCCGCGCACAGGCCCGCAGCCGCTCACCCGCCGGGTGCAAGGCGAGTTTGGGAATGGTGGCCCCGACGGTGAGCAGCGACAACCGGGGCCGGTGCCCGGCCAGCGACGGCTCACGCTTCGCCGCGCGGTCGACCACGTCGACCGCCAGGATCGCCCCCAGGCTGTGGCCCACCACCAGGATCTCGTCGACCTCGGGGTCACGCGCGACCTCGACCAGCCGTTCGGCGAACTGGTCGAGCCGCTCCGCGACGTCGGGGCGCCGCCCGTACATGTACGCGCGGGCGAAAATCCAATCGTGCAGGGCCTGGTGGAGACGCCATGCGCGCCCCGGCCACTGCAACAGGACGACGAACACCACGACCGCCGCCACCGCCGTCGCCAGCGCACCGACGAGGCCGGCCGACGACGCCGCGCCGGCCGCCAGGCGGCCGGCCGCGAACGCCACGACCAGAAAAAAGACGAGCTGGAGCAGCGGGACCAGAAAGAACAACCCGTAACGATGGCTGGCCGAAAAATACCGACCCGCGGTTCCCGAGGCGATGAAATCGACGTAGGCCGCGGCCCCGTCACGCAAGCAACGGGCGGTCGGCTGGGCGAGATCCTCCAGCACGATGTCGCGCCAATCGAGCAACTCGTACGAGGTCTCGACCGACCAGTTCGGAGCCCGGGAGTCGATCGTCCAGGCGACGCCGCACGGCGTGCCGAACAGATCGGACGCCGTGGCACCCACCTTCCAGGTCGCGGCGAAGGTGGCGAGTTCGCGAACGAAGCGACGATGATGGCGCACGGCATCGACCGGGTCATAGCCCGCGACGTGAAGAACGTGCCGTCTTGCGATCATGGCTTCGCGCGTCCATCTTTGTCCGGCGCAGGTCGAGCAAGGTCCTGCGGTTCGCACCGAGGATACCGGTTCCCCATCGACGACATGCTTCACGATTGACGGGGGCTCGTTTGCATCAATCGGCCGGAGTCGTCAATGTCCCGGCACGGAGGCACGCCGCATGAGCTTTTTCCCGGCTACCGACCCGTCACCCGGCAACGCACCCGCGTGCGACGCCATCGAACAGATCATCATCCCGCGCTCCAGCGACCTCGGCGGCCTGTCGGTGCGCCGCGCCCTGCCCGCGGCGAGCCGCCGCATGGTCGGGCCGTTCATCTTCCTCGACCACATGGGCCCGGCCGAATTCCGGGCCGGCGCGGGCCTGGACGTGCGGCCGCACCCGCACATCGGGCTGGCGACGGTGACCTACCTGTTCGCGGGCGAGATCATGCATCGCGACAGTCTCGGCACCGTGATGGCGATCCGCCCGGGCGCCGTCAACTGGATGAGCGCCGGCCGCGGCATCGCCCATTCCGAGCGGACCGCCGCCGACCATCGCAACGGCGGCGAACCGCTGCATGGCCTGCAATGCTGGGTGGCGCTGTCCCGCGACCAGGAGGAAGGAACCCCGTTCTTCGCGCACCACGACGCCGACTCCCTGCCGATCGTGACCGACACGGGATTGAACGCACGCGTGGTCGCCGGCTCGCTGTTCGGCCGGACCTCGCCGATGGCGACCGGATGGGACACGCTGTTCGCGGACGTCACCGTCGATCGGGGCGTGAAAGTGCCGCTCGACGCCGTGGCGGAGGAGCGCGCGATCTACATCGTGTCCGGCGAAATCGACGTTGCGGGCGACCGCTTCGGCGAGGGACGCCTGCTGGTGTTCCGACCCGGCGACCGCATCACCCTGACGGCGCTGGCACCGGCGCGGCTGGCCGTGGTCGGCGGCGCAGCGATGGACGGCCCGCGCCATATCTGGTGGAATTTCGTGTCGTCGCGGCGTGAACGCATCGATCAGGCCAAGGCAGACTGGAAAGCGGGCCGTTTCGACCCGGTGCCGGGCGAGAGCGAGTTCATCCCGCTGCCCGCGTGATCCGGCCAGCCGAACCGCGGACGAGATGCGGCGCGATCCGGCTGGCCGCGTCCGGCGATCGCTGTCGGCGGGTCGCAGCCCGATTTTGCCGCACTCGACCGGAACCGGGATGCGCGCGGGGCGCCGCCGCCTGCGGCCACGCGGCTCGGACCCGACGTCGAACCTTCGTTTATGTCGATAGGCCTATAATCCCAAGGGGCAACTTTAATCTTGATCGGGGAGCGCCCAAGCGCCGCAGCGCAATCACGCTTTGGTCTGAACCAGATCAAAGGTGCCCAGTTAAGGTATTAGCTTGTTTCCGGGTCCATACTGGACGGACCGACCTCGGGATGTCGAAAAATGCAAGATTTCTCTTATGGTTTTCGCAAGGTGCTGTCATGCCGCACGCCGACGGGCGCGATTCCGGTCACCCGACGCCCCCAGACCCCCCCGTTCCTTCGCCGGTTCAACAGCATCCCCGGCGCCCCCATGGCCGCCGGCGGCCGGAAATTGGGCGCAAACCGACCTGATTGCACCAACGGAATGCCTCCCTCGGAAAGAGGGGCCCATTTGCACTCCTCCAATCTTTGCGTTAGGCCCTGAGTGATTTTCTCGACCCGTGCAACACCGGAGCACATCGTTGTCCGAGACCTCCAAAACTCCCCTGCTCGACCAGACCCGCACGCCGGAGGAACTTCGACGCCTCGATACCGGATGCCTGCGGCAACTGGCAGACGAATTGCGCAAGGAAACGATCGACGCGGTCGCGGTCACCGGGGGGCATCTCGGGGCCGGGCTCGGCGTGGTCGAACTGACGGTCGCGCTCCATTATGTCTTCAACACGCCGGACGACCGGCTGATCTGGGACGTCGGACACCAGGCCTATCCGCACAAGATCCTCACCGGCCGGCGCGACCGCATCCGCACCCTGCGCCAGGGCGGAGGCTTGTCCGGCTTCACCAAACGCGCGGAGAGCCCGTACGACCCGTTCGGCGCCGCCCACTCCTCGACCTCGATCTCCGCCGGACTCGGCATGGCGGTCGCACGCGACCTGCAGGGCAAGAAGAACAACGTGATCGCGGTGATCGGCGACGGCTCGATGTCGGCCGGCATGGCCTACGAAGCGATGAACAATGCCGGGGCGATGGACTCGCGCCTGGTGGTAATCCTCAACGACAACGACATGTCGATCGCGCCGCCGGTCGGCACCATGTCGGCCTATCTGTCGCGCCTGTGGTCGGGCCGCACCTACCGGTCGCTGCGCGAGATCGGCAAGCAGCTCGCCAGCCACCTGCCCAAGCTGATCCAGGACCGGGCGGGCCGGGCCGAGGAGTATGCGCGCGGCATGATGATGGGCGGCGGCACGCTGTTCGAGGAGTTGGGGTTCTACTACGTCGGCCCGATCGACGGGCACAACATCGACCATCTGCTGCCGGTGCTGAAGAACGTACGTGACTCCGAGGCGGGTCCGGTCCTGGTCCACGTCGTCACGCAGAAAGGCAAGGGCTACGCGCCGGCGGAGAACTCGGCCGACAAGTACCACGGCGTGGTGAAATTCGACGTCGCCACCGGCGCCCAGGCCAAGGCCAAGTCGAACGCCCCCTCCTACCAGAAAGTGTTCGGCGACAGCCTGGTCAAGGAAGCCCGCAAGGACGACCGCATCGTCGGCATCACCGCCGCCATGCCGTCCGGGACCGGCATCGACATTTTCGAGAAGGTGTTCCCGGAACGCACCTTCGACGTCGGCATCGCCGAACAGCACGCGGTGACGTTCGCCGCCGGCCTCGCCGCGGAAGGCATGAAACCGTTCTGCGCGATCTACTCGACGTTCCTCCAGCGCGCCTATGACCAGGTGGTTCACGACGTCGCGGTGCAGCACCTTCCGGTGCGCTTCGCCATCGACCGCGCGGGGTATGTCGGGGCCGACGGCCCG
>JAVBUK010000487.1:0-5818 GCA_031555345.1 Xanthobacteraceae bacterium
GGGGCCGGTCTTGGTCGGCCGCATGATCGTCCCGCCGGCGCCGATGTAGCGATAGACGCCGGCCAGCTCGCCGAACGGATCGACCGGCTCGTCGTTGACGTGAAGCTGTCCGGGAACGCTCTGCAGCAATCTCAAAGCGGATCGCAGGTCGCTCACCGACTTTCCGGCGGCGCTCGATACTGGAAGATCGTTCGATACGTTCATGATGCACCTCTGCTTGGTACTTTGCCCCATCGACCGGTCGGGTGGCCGATGTATTCGAACACTGTGGTGTCCCGGTTCCGACGTTCGTTTCCGTTTGCAGCAACGGTTTCCGACCCCGCATCCGGCCGTCTGGTCTGCGGGCACGTCGTCTTAGGTGAAATCTGCGAAGCCGCGCGGCTTCGCGCCGTCCGGCAGCCGAACCCCTGGCCGACGGGCCCGCACCAGACGGATATCCGGTGGTTCGAACGGCGGGAAGCAGGCGAGACGATCATGTTCTCCTGTCCTGCCGCAGCACCTTGCGCGAGCCTGGCGCAAGGCGTCGGCGTCCGATCCGGACGCGGACCAGAGCCGGGCGGAACCCGGTCCGGCTCGAATCGACTCGTCGCGAACCTACTCTTGGCGAACCTCGCCGGGCGGGATGGTGCAGCTGTCGAACCGGCGAAGCACGGTCTCCTTGCCGTCGACGATCACCGTCATCTCGCCGCCGAGCACGACGTAGACCTTCTCGACCGGGGTGGCATCCGGGCCGGCCCCCCGCCGGGCAGGAATTGCGACAGGCCGACCCATTGATTGGTCGGACCTCCGGTTTCGAACGCCACCCGATCGTCCGAAAGCCGGATGAAGCGTAGCGCCGACGTCCGGAAATCCGTGCCGACCCCTTGCCATCCAGCCGCGGGCCGCGGGCCGCGTTCCAGCGCAGCACGAACCCGGTGAACAGCCGGGCAAGCGGTCACTGCGGTTCGGGCGCTCCGCCACCACCGGGATCGTCGGCAGCGAAAAAGCCGCGACCTCGGCTCAGGGAGAGAAACGACGTTGCAGGGCGCCGCAACGACGCCGAAGTATTTGCACCAAATATTCCTTGTTCGACTCGAAGCGGTCACCCGGCACCGGAATCGAAACCGCTCCGGTTTCACCGTTCGGGCCGCAGATGACCATTGCGACGCATCGGATGCCGATGAAACATTCTTCGTTGTCGTAGGCGATGCCGTCGCGGCGGATCTGCGCGAGTTCCTGTTCCAGTTCCACCCAGCTCTTGATGGTATGCTTGGTGAACTGAACCAACCGATAGCGCTGGCGCAGGCCCGCCAATTCGCGCGGCGAGAGCTGAGCCATCAGCGCCTTGCCGGATGCCGACGCATGCAACGGCAGCGAACTGCCGATGGCGGTCACCGCCACCAGGCGATGAACGCCGGGCAGTTGATCCACCACCACGGCCTTTTCGTTGCCCGGAACCGCAAAATCGACGGTCTCGCCGCAATCCTTGTTGAGCTTGATGATCAGCGGACGGCAGATCTGGACGATATCGATCTGTTTCGCACTGCCCGCCAACGAGGTCAGGGCCGGTCCCAGCCGGACCCCGCTGGTCGGCGAGGCCGCGATGACGAAATTGGCGTCGTCGAGCGCCTTGACGATGCGTTGGACCGTCGATCGCGGCAGGCTCACGCGATTGGCGATTTCGCGCAGGGTCAGACCTTCCGGATGCAGCCCCAACGTCTTCAGAATATCGGCGGCGCGGGCGATGACACGGATTCCGGTCCCGTCGAAACTCTCGCCGAGCTGGCCGCCGTTTTCATCAGGCTTTCGCAGCGCCTTTGTCGTGTTCATCTTGGTCCGAGCATGATCCGAATGGATTCTCAAAGTCTTGATGTAAATCGCCTGCGATGCTTCCGCAAGCGAATGATCCGGTGCGGGTCGCGCGGCACGCTCCCGGGCGACGATGCCCACCGTTGCAGATCGCCGCCACCGGCCATACCGGCCGGTCGACACGCGATTCCGGTACGGTACTCACCCGTTTGCGGCCGACAAACCCGCCGCCGTCCACCGGCCAGAGCAACACCGGCCCGGTGGGCGATTGCGACCGGACAACGCGGAGGTCGGTTGTCGCACCCGCGAACGGGCGCGCCGGTCATGCGGCGTCGCTACGGTCAATCATTGGGTGGTTTCTATTTACCCCTATCAAGGTCGGTCGATATCGAGAGCGACCCGGCCTTTTGCGGTTTGGCGGCGCCGGCGCTCCGCGCAAGCCATACCCACGCGGCTCGACGGATTCGCGATTGGAGGAGGGCACGACTCGCCGCCAGCGGGCCCGAAACCGGCGACCCGATACCGCACCCGGCGACCCGGACAAGGGCGGGGAAATGTCCGGCGGACATCACCCCGGCGCCCTTCCCCGCGGAAAAGGGCGCCGGGGCGGAAGGAACTACATGGCGCCGTACTTGTAGACGCGCGGCTCGGCAGCAACGACGTCGCTTTCGTCGATCTCGGCGACGCAGCGAACCATCGAGCCATCGCCCAGGTGCCAGCGGATCGGCAGGGCGAAGAAGCGGAAGCGCTTGTTCTTCACCTTGTCCAGGTCGCCACCCAGGTTCTCGACCCCGACGATGCCGTTGCCCAGAAGGTACTTGTGGCACGGCTCCCAGGTGCCGGGGCAGCCGATCGCCTCCAGCTCACCGAACTTCTCGTCGTACTTCTTCTTGCCGTGAATCTTGATGTAGAGCTCGCGATCGAACTCGGCATAAGCCTCCTCGCCGAACTGCTCGATGTATTCGTCGCAGATCGAGCGGCCCGAGTAGCCCTCGAGCTTCATCCGGGTGCCGTTGTTGCCCATCGAGGTGTGCAGCGGATGATCCAGTGCCTGCTGGTCCAGCGCCACCACCTTGACCTTGTGCTTGACGAACCACTTCCCGGCGTCGATGCCGGTGCCGAGCGAGTAGTGATAGTACTCCTTGCTGTCGTCGAACGCACGGTGCATGCCGGTGTTCAGGCACACGACCATGCCTTTGAGATCCGACGGCTTCATGCCGGCGCGCTCCACCGCGGCCTCCAGATCGCTGGGCATGATCAGCTTCCAGCGCCCGACGCGGACGTCGAGGCAGACCGCATCGCCGCAGTAGGCGTCGACCGGAAGCTCGTGCGAGTACAGGGCACGGCTGCCGTCGAACATTTTCTCCATCACGTGGCGGGGAGCGTCGGCGTGGGTGCCGGTGTGCATCGTGCATTTGATGGTCTGGGTCAGGACCCCCGCCTTGGCCATGCTGTGCATCGGAGCGATCTCCGGCTTGGAGAAGTACGGCCACAGCGGCATGTCTCCGAAGAACGGATGGCTCAGGTCGACGAATACTTTCTTTCCCATTTGTTGCTCCAGGTGGTTCGATGGGACTTACGAGCTTCTCGGCATCTTCCGGCGACATCGGACGGCTTGCCGTCGACAACAGGAACGGCGTCTCTCGCCTGCGGCACGGTCTTGCCGCCTTCGGCCGCAACAGCCACATTTACCGCTTGAACGAAACAGACCCTCTCCCCCGGCCGGCGGTATGCGGCCACGCCACAGGCAAAAGCACGGCGAAACTCGTTGTACCGCATCGCGGGATGGTTGACCCGTATGACAATATAATTCTCCTGACCGCCGCCAGCAAGTGGCGGCGGCGAGGGGCGGCGCGTCCGCGGCGGCGAAACCCGACCCCGGTGCGTCCGACCGAAACCCTCGCCCGGTCGCCGACGCCGTTCCGCACCCGGCGAACAGCCGGCCGGCGATGCCGGGCCAACGCCGATCAGCCGACCAGCGCCTTGCCCAACTCATAGGCGCGAATCTTCAATTCCGCATCGCGCTCGGCGCGTTCGGGATCGTTGGCATCGACGCAGACGATGTTGTCCACCAGGTCGAACCCGAAGCACGGAAACATCGCGGCGGTGTATTCGAAATAGGATTCGAACATGCGCGGATCGGACATTCCCCGAGAATACACCGTGGCGAATTTCTTGGTTCCGTGGCGGGGCTTGTAGTCGGAATCCATCAGCGGAAAGAACCGGTCGTACAGGTTCTTCACCGGACCCGACATCGGCATCATGTAGATCGGCGAACCGACGACCACGGCATCGGCGGTATTGACCAGTTGCAGCGCCGCGGTGACCTCGCCGTTGATGGCGCAGTCGCCCTTTTCGCGGCGGCAATTGAAGCAGCTTTGACAGGCCATGAACTTCATCTTGAACAGCGTGTAGGTCTTCACCGCCGCGCCGTTGTCCTGTGCCCCGCGCGCGACCGTGTTCATGACGGTGGCGCCTTCGAAGCAGTCGCCGTTCATCAGCACACCGGCGGAAACGAAGTTCTTGGTGTACCTGAACAGGTTCTTGCAGACGACCCGCGGCTGGTTCTCGAGTTCGTCCGACCGGTAACCTTCGAAGCCCTCCTTCTTGGCCAACGCCTCGAACGCGGCGGGCCTGCACGCTGTTCTCGGCTGCACGATCGCCGTTGGACTACCACGGCCGAAAGGCTGCGAGGGATGGCGCCGTGATTGCGCGGATGACGGAGCTGTCAGCGCAGTATCCGCGTTACAGCTACCGGCGCATCCACATCTTTCTCGGTCGTGACAGGCATCACATGAGCGTCGGGCGGGCGTATCGCCTGTGGCGGTCGGCCGGGCTGCAGGTGCCGCGTCGGCGCCCGCGCGCGCCCGCAGGCACCGTGCGGCCCCAACCAGGTATGGTCGCACGACTTCGTGTTCGATCATTGCGCCAACGGTCAGCAGCTCAAGTGCCTGACGGTGAGCGATGAGTTCACCAAGGAAGGATTGGCGATCGACGTTGACGGCCGCATCCGTTCGCCACGGATGATCGAGGTTCTGGCGCGCCTCGTCAGCGCCCGCGGCGCGCCGCGCTTCCTGCGCAGCGACAACGGCCCGGAGTTGGTGTCGAAGGCGCTGTTGCCCTGGATCGTCGCGCAGGGCATCGGCGCGGCATTGATCGACCCGGGCAAACCCTGGCAGAATGGCGGCGCCGAGAGCTTCAACGGCAAGTTTCGGGACGAGTGCCTGAGCCTCGAATGGTTCCGCAGCCGTGCCGAGGCAAAGGTGATCGTTGAGGCTTGGCGGCGGCACTTCAACGAGGTCCGTCCACATTCCAGCCTCGGCTATCTCACGCCGCACGAGTTCATCGCTCGTACGACCGACGCAGAGCCCCGTCACGCAACAGGCCCACGCGGGGCACATGCAGTCAGCACGGGAGGCCGCCTCAAGCTGACCGTGGTCCGAAGAAACGGGGCAGGTCGAGAGACTAATGAAGGAGAGCGGCGATTCCACTTTGGCAAAGAAGCAATATTAACAGTTTTTATATAATGTGCGGGGGAATAGGATGGCAACATTGCATTTAATGATTGGCCTGCCATGCAGCGGGAAAACCACATATGCCCGTCAGCTTGCATGTGAAATAAACGCTCTTTTGCTTACACCTGATGTTTGGCAGTTGAAATTATTCGGGCGGGATTTTCCCGGTCCTTACCACGACCAACGACATAGCGATATTGAAAGCATAATGTGGGATGTTGCAAGAAGCGTTCTTCTATTAGGAACAAGTGTTATTCTTGATTTCGGTTTTTGGAGGCGAGCTGAGCGTGACGATTTCAGAAACAGAGCTAAAAATCTGGGTGTGAACTTCAAGTTGCATTATATGGACGTTCCACAACATGAATTGTATCGCCGTTTGAAAGAACGAAATCAAAATCTTTCGGACTGTACTTTCGAAATCCCCAAAGTGGAAATGGATAAATTTATCGCCATTTTCCAACCGCCTGCCGCTGACGAACTCATATAATCAAGTCCCGCTAATAGGCCTTCGCTTT
>JAVBUK010000177.1:0-4166 GCA_031555345.1 Xanthobacteraceae bacterium
GGGGCCGCCGGGGTCCCAGGGCCCCGGAGGGGGTTGCGGCGCCGACGGCTCGGACGGGGCGTCGCCCCAGGGGCCGGCCGTCGGTGCGGCGGGATCGCGATCGTCGTCGGGCGGGGCCAGGGCGAGCGGCCCCGGGTCGTGTCCGCCGGCGAACGCGATCAGCGCCTTGATGCGCGCGTCGACCGACGGGTGGGTGGCGAACAGGTCGGCGAAGCCTTCGCGCGGATTGTCGACGCACATTTCCATGACGGCCGACGTCGCCCCCTGCAGCTCGCCGCGGCCTTCGATCTTGCGCAGGGCGGAGATCATGGCGTCCGGGTTCTTGGTCAGTTCGACCGACCCGGCATCCGCCAGGAATTCGCGCGAGCGCGACAGCGCGAACCGGATCAGGACCGACAACAGCCAGGCCACCGCGACCAGCGCCGCGGCGACCACCAGCGCGACCACGTTCCCGCCGCGACCCCGCCCGCCGTCGCCGCCGCCGTCGTTGCGCCGCCGCCAGCTGAACCCGCCGTTGAACCACAACCGGAACACCAGTTCGGCGACGAATCCGACCGCGCCGGCGATGATCATGGCGATGACCATCATCCGGACGTCGCCGTTGCGAATGTGGGTCAATTCGTGTCCGAGGACCGCCTCGACCTCGGCGGCGTCCAGCCGCCGCAGCAGGCCGGTGGTGACCGTGACCGAATACTGCTTTTCGTTCATGCCGGAAGCGAAGGCGTTGAGCGCGTCATCGTCGATGATCTTCAGCTTGGGCATGGTGACGCCGCGTGACACGCACAGGTTTTCCAGGAGGTTGTAGAGCTGCGGGTGTTCGGTCCGGGTGACTTCGCGCCCGCCCGTCACCGTGTCGATCATCGCCTGATTGAACCGGTAGGCGATCACCAGCCACACCGCGGCGGCGATGGTGGCGACCGGCGCCGCCGCCAGGAGGTCGCGCCAGGCCCGATCAACGAGCCACCACAGCGATGCATCGAACGACATCGCCTCGGCGACCAGCGCCCCGGCGAACACCAGGACATAGACCTGCAGGAACAGCACCACCAGCAACACCGTCGACCGGCGTCGGTTCGACTGGATGTGCGTATAAAGGCCGAAGGCCGCCATGGGTGCCTCTTCGAAACGGTGCCTCTTCGAAACGGTCCCGGTTCGACATCGCCGGCTTCAGGTCGCCGCCGTTGCCGTGACGCTGGAAAGCGCAGGCGCGCTGGTCCCGGTTCCGACGTTCGGTTCCGTTTGCAGCCTGCTCGGTACCAACCTCGGAACCGAAAAGGACACCAGCAACGCCAAGATGCCAGTGCGGTTTTGGATTTGGCGTGCCGATGAAGCGTTGGCCGCGAGAGCGATCGGAACGTCAAATCGACCACACTAGAACTTGACCTGACTAGAACTTGACCTGCGGCACTTCGCCGACCGTCTTGCGCTCTTCGCCGAGATCGAAGAACTGCCGCTCGTGGAAGCCCAACGATGCGGCAAACAGGGCTGCCGGAAACCGCTGGATTCCCGTATTGTACTCACTGACCGCATTGTTGAAAAAGCGCCGCGCCGCCGCGAGCTTGTTCTCGATGTCGGCGAGGTCGGTCTGGAGCTGCTGGAAATTCTGGCTTGCCTTGAGGTCGGGGTAGGCCTCCGACAGCGCGAACAGCTGGCGCAGGGCGCCGGTGAGCAGGTTTTCCGCCGCCACCTTGTCGTCGGGCGACTGGGCGCTGATCGCCGAATTGCGCGCCCTGACCACCGCGTCGAGCGTCTCACGCTCGTGGGTGGCATAGCCCTTCACGGTTTCGACCAGGTTGGGCACCAGATCGTGGCGCTGGCGCAACTGGACGTCGACGTCGGCGAAGGACTGGTTGACCCGCTGCCGCATCGACACCAGCCCGTTGTAGATCATGACGACCCACAGAACCAGGACGACGATGACACCGAACACGATCCAGCCGGATGACATGATCTGCTCCTTGAAAACGGTGGCGGAAACCTGCGGCAACAGAACCGCGACGGGAGACGAGCCGGACCTCGTGATCGTCGACACCACGGACCGTCGCCGCCGTGGTCGTCAAATGGCGAAACGTCTCGAGTGGTGAAACGTCAACGGCAGCATGCGGTGCGCCCCGCGACACCTCACGACACTGGTGCGCAACAGCATGCCATTGGTACCCCGGGCTCGCCCCGTGTTCAATTCACGGACACGTCGATATCAGCCGGGTTTGACACCTGCAGGTGGAACCCCGGGCCGTCCCGCCCGGTCGCGCAGCCTCACCGCGTCGCCCCAGCGCCAGCCTTTGGCCGCCTTGTAGGCGGCGCGGTCGCGGTGCGGCACGCTTTCGGTCGCGATCGTTCCCGCGGCGGTGCACAGTTTCGCCGTCACCGCGGCTTTGCCGACCTGCGGCGGGGCCAGCACGCGGGCGTCGCAGGCCGGCGCCGCCGCGCGCACCAGCACGATGTAGGCGTATTTTTCGTCCTCGTAGGCGAGTTCCGCGCCCTTGAGGCGGCGATGATCGCGCGAGCGGGCGAGGCGGCGGGAGAAGTGGCACCAGTCCGGCGCCACGATCGGGCAGGCGTGTCGGTGCGGGCAGGGGGCGGCGACCTGCGCGCCGGCCGCGAGCAGTCGGTTGCGCACCGCGGCGATGCGACCAAAACCCGCCGGGGTGCCCGGCTCGACCACCACCAGGGCGCCCCGGGTGCAGGCCCACAGGGCATCGGCCATGGCGGCCAGACGATCGGCAGCGGGGCTCCCGGATGCATGGGGGCCAGCCGTATGGGGACCAGGCGCATCGCGACCAGTTGCATCGCGGCCGGCTGCAAGCTCGCCGATGACGTAGCCGGCCAGCACCAGGTCGGCGGCGGGCCGCCCGGCGAGGCCGCAAACGGCGTCGCCGAGGTGGTAGTCCGCCTCGCGTAGCGCCGCGTGCGGGCTCGCGGCCATCAGCGCGCAGCCGAGGTCGCGCAGGCACGGGTTGCGGTCGATCAGTGCGGCGCGGCGCACGGCGTCGAAACGCGCGGTCGCCGCCAGCGCGGCGGTGGCCGGGCCGGCGCCGACGTCGAGCAGCGATTCGGGTGCGAATGCCGGCCAGGCGTCCGCCAGGGCCGCGAGTGCGGCGGCGATCGCCGCATAGGTCGCGGGCAGCCGCGCCAGCGCATAGGCCAGGGCGTCGTCGGCGTCGATCGCCGCCGAGTCGCCGCCGGAACGGTAGGTGTCGGACAACAACGCCGCCCGCCGGGCGAGAGCGGCGCGGGAGCGTCCCTCGGCCAGGCGGTCGAGGGCGGCGCGAATGACGGGCGGCAGGTCGAAGCTCATGGCGGGTTTTTAGCGCCGCGCGGGGCGAAACGCGATGGTCGGTCGGGACTGCCGTTGGTCCTCGCAATCGCGCCGAACGCGAGCGTCGAGATCAAGCCTGTGATTCGGGTCCGGCGGGACCCGGTCGACCCGGTCGATGGCGTGGGACAAGGCGATTGCGACAAAGTGTCCGGCCGGACGTCGTTCCGATACCGGAATCGACCGGAACGGCGCCCGACTCCCGGCGGCCATACGTAGTCCAACAGGCTCCCGACGGTTTCGCCGATGCAATAATTGTTTCGCCCTCGCGTTCACGGTTTGCCGTGCCTGGCGTCGCCGGTCGACGGCATCGATGGCGGCCGTTCGATCATACTTGAAGGAGGGCCGCTCGTGACCTCGCAGTCGTCGCGCCGCCGTTTTCTCAAAGCCGGAGCGTCGGTGGCCTTGGGCGCCGCCGTCGCCGAGACCGTTCACGCCGCGCCGGCCCGCGCGCCCGGATGGGACGAGAGCTTCGACATCATCGTGGTCGGCTCCGGCATCGCCGCCACCTCGGCCGCGGTCACCGCCGCCAATGCCGGCGCCAAGGTGGTGATGCTGGAGAAGATGCCGGTGTTCGGCGGCACCTCGGCGTTGAGCGATGGCACGATGGCGGTGGTCGGCAGCCCGCAGCAGAAAGCCCGCGGCATCGCCGGCGACAGTTGGGAGCGGCTGTACCAGGACATCCTCGAGGAAGGCGACTACTACTCGCAGCCGGCGCTGGCCGAGAAGCTGGCGCGCGATTCCATCCTGGCCTACGAATTCCATCTCGCCAACGGCGGCAGGTTCGAGGACTACGTCATCCCGTTCCCAGGCATGTCGGTGAACCGCATTCTCCAGCCGTCCGGCGGCT
>JAVBUK010000424.1:0-4378 GCA_031555345.1 Xanthobacteraceae bacterium
CGGGCCGCATCCGGTCGGCGGGATGACGCGGCCCGAGCCCGCCCAACCGACTTGCATCAGGAGAGTTTCGACATGACGACGCCAACCACCACTGCCTCGCCCAGACCCGCCCAGCGCGAGAAGCCGTGGCTGATCCGGACCTATTCGGGCCATTCCTCGGCGATCGAGTCGAACAAGCTGTTCCGGACCAACCTGCAGCACGGCCAGACCGGTCTGTCGGTGGCCTTCGATCTGCCGTCGCAGACCGGCTACGACTCGGATCATCCCCTGGCCAAGGGCGAAGTCGGCAAGGTCGGGGTGCCGATCTGCCACCTCGGCGACATGATGACGTTGTTCGACGGCATTCCACTGGAGAAGATGAACACGTCGATGACGGTGAACGCGACGGCGGCCTGGCACCTGGCGCTGTACATCGCGACCGCCGAGCGGCAGGGGGCGGCCCGCAAGGTGCTGGCGGGAACGACCCAGAACGACATCATGAAGGAGTATCTGTCGCGCGGCACCTACGTCTTCCCGCCCGATCCCTCGCTCAAGCTGACCACCGACACCATCGCGTTCACCTATCGCGAGGTGCCGAAGTGGAACCCGATGAACGTGTGCTCGTATCATCTGCAGGAGGCGGGAGCGACCGCCGAGCAGGAGCTGGCGTTCGCGCTGGCCAATGCGGTGGCGGTGCTCGACCGGGTCAAACAGTCCGGCCAGGTCCCCGCGGCGGACTTCGACGAAGTGGTGGGCCGGATCTCGTTCTTCCTCAATGCCGGCATCCGGTTCGTGACCGAGCTGTGCAAGATGCGGGCGTTCGGCGAACTGTGGGACGAGATCTGCGCGACGCGCTACGGCGTGGCCGATCCGAAGATGCGCCGGTTCCGCTACGGGGTGCAGGTGAATTCGCTGGGCCTGACCGAACCGCAACCCGAGAACAACGTCTACCGCATCCTGCTGGAAATGCTGTCGGTGGTGCTGTCGAAAAACGCGCGGGCGCGAGCCGTGCAGCTGCCGGCGTGGAACGAGGCGCTCGGGCTGCCCCGGCCGTGGGACCAGCAATGGTCGTTGCGGCTGCAGCAGATCGTGGCCTACGAAACCGACCTTCTGGAGTACGGCGACATCTTCGACGGATCGACCGAGATCGCCGCGCGGGTGGAAGAGCTGAAGCGGCAGGCGCGCGAGGAACTCGGGCGGATCGACGCCATGGGGGGCGCGGTGGCGGCGATCGAGTCGAGCTACATGAAACAGAAGCTGGTGGAGTCCAACGCCCGCCGGCTGGCGGCGATCGAGGCCGGCGATCAGGTGGTGGTCGGGGTCAACCGCTTCACCGAGGGGGCGCCGAGCCCGCTGGTCACCGGGGACGGCTCGTTCCTGGCGGTCGACCCGAAGGCGGAGATCGAGCAGCGGCGCCGGCTGGAACAGTGGCGCCAGCAGCGCGACGCCAAGGCGATCGGCCAGGCGCTGGGCGAGTTGCGGCGCGTCGCCCAGGAAGGCGGCAACGTCATGGAACCGTCGATCGCCTGCGCACATGCCGGGGTGACCGGCGGCGAATGGGCGGAGGCGCTGCGGGAAATCTTCGGCGAATACCGGGCGCCGACCGGCGTGGGCGGGATCACCTTGGGCACCACGGGCGACCAGATGGCGGCGGTGCGCGCCAAGGTCGACGGCACCAGCGAGCGGCTGGGGCGGCGGCTCAAGATTCTGATCGGCAAGCCCGGGCTCGACGGCCACTCCAACGGCGCCGAGCAGATTGCGGTCAGGGCACGCGATGCCGGCATGGAAGTGGTCTACGAGGGCATCCGCCTCACTCCGGCGCGGATCGTCAATGCCGCGCTGGAGGAGGACGTCCATGTCGTCGGCCTGTCGATCCTGTCCGGCAGCCACCTGCCGCTGGTCGGCGAAGTGCTCGAACGCATGAAAACGGCCGGCCTCGGCGATGTTCCGGTGGTGGCCGGCGGCATCATCCCGCCCGATGACGAAAAGAAGCTGCTCGAAGCCGGCTGTCGCCGGGTCTACACCCCCAAGGACTATGACCTCACCAACATCATGGGCGACATCGTCGATATCGTCGCAAGCGGAAAGGCGGGCGACGGCACAGCCGCAAAGGACTCGCCGGGCTGAACACCCGCCTGAACCTTTGCGTCGGATGAACACCACCGCGACGGCCGGGATTTTCACGCCGGACGTCGCACGACGCTCTTGGCGTCGCATGACGCTCTTGGCGTCGCACGACGCTTGCGGCGTCGATCGATCAAAAGAGTGCTCCGGAACAAGGGTGCTCTGCAACAATCTGGCGGACCCAATGACGGCCGACGAGCTCATCAGGGAATTCTTCGCGGGCTCGCGGCGGGCGTTGTCGCGGGTCATTTCCATGGTCGAAGGCGAGACACCGGAGGCGACGGCAATCCTGCGGCAATTCCATGCTCGCACCGGCCGCGCGCATGTGATCGGCATCACCGGGCCGGCGGGGGCAGGCAAGAGCAGCCTGACCGGCCGGCTGGCCGCGGCCTGGCGACGGCAGGGCAAGTCGATCGGCATCGTCGCGGTGGATCCGACCAGCCCGTTCACCGGCGGGGCGCTGCTCGGGGATCGCATCCGGATGGGCGACCTCGCGCTCGATCCCGGCGTGTTCGTGCGCAGCATGGGCTCGCGCGGCAGCCTGGGTGGCCTGTCGCGCAAGACGAACGACGTCGTCAAAGTGCTCGACGCCTTCGGCATGGACATCGTGCTGGTGGAGACCGTGGGGGTGGGTCAATCCGAGGTCGACATCGTGCGGGCGGCCGACACCACCTTGGTGGTGCTGATGCCCGGAATGGGCGATGGCGTCCAGGCGCTGAAGGCCGGCATTCTGGAAATCGCCGATATCTTCGTGATCAACAAGGCCGACCGCGCCGGCACTGCCGGACTGGAAGCGGAGCTCGGCGCCATGCTGGCGCTCGGCTGCGGCCGACAATGGTCGCCGCCGATCCGCCGCACCATCGCCACCGCCGGCGACGGTGTCGAGGCGGTGATCGGCACGATCGACGACCATCTCGCTTTTCTGCGCACGAACGGGATGATCGACCAACGGCGTCGGGCGCGGGCCCGAGAGGAAATCATCATGCTCCTGGAGGAACAGATCCGGCGGCTGGTTCTCAAGCGCCTGGTCGCACCCGATCGCCTCGACCATCTCGCCGACCAAGCGGCCCGCCATGAACGCAACCCGTACGACATCGTCGCCGAACTGATCGCGACGCTGGACATCGGGCGTGGCAATCGGCCCGCATGACGGTTTCGAAAAAATGGACAGACCGAAGCGGCCCGGGCGGCCGAAATGGCCGTCGCCGAGCGGCGTTATCCGGCTTACTCGGCGGAGTAACCTGGATCAGCGAGCCACCAAGGCCCCGTTTCCGGGCGGCTGCCAAACGATCCGAACCTCGAGGACGCCGTTACGCCGCGCGTCCTATCGGCTCCACCGGAGCCGCCGCCCTATCATGAGGTGCTCTAATAGGGCGGCCATTCTCAAGCTCCACCTCGGCCCCGTGCTTGACACGCGGGGCCGAAACACGAGCTCACTTCACTTTCAGGTTTTCTGCGGACGACTTCCCACGGTTGCTGACGAGCTCGTACTCGACCTGCTGACCTTCGTTCAGGCTGCTGAGGCCGGCGCGCTCAACCGCCGAGATATGCACAAACACGTCCGGCCCACCGCCCTGCGGCTGGATGAAGCCGTAGCCTTTCGTCGGGTTGAACCACTTTACCGTACCAGTCGACATCAAAATATCTCCAGAGTCGCTTCGTGAACGCCGCGCACGCTGCACGTTTGCTGCTCCGAGAGCAAGAACTATCCGCACTGGGTGGCGATTCATAGGCCCGACGCGCAATGTCGCAGCCGCCTCTGCGGCGGCCGCCGCCCAACCGGAATGGCTGGGTTATGCGGCCCAGGCCCCTTGACCGGGCCGGCAGCGTTCGTCGATTAGGGTCAAAACTCACAAATTCTGCAACCCACTGATACGGACTGCTTCCCGCCAATCCCGGCCCTTTGAAAGGATCGAAATATCCGAATCGCATCAATGGGTTTGCGTTATGAGTCGCGACCCTAAAACCCGGCCTCGCGCTGACGGCGGCACGGGCTCGAGATTCGATGACATTACGACGCAACTGCACCAGCGGGGCGGACGAGCGGATTGCATGTCGATCCGTCCGATGGGCGGATATCCTGCGCGGCCGATCGTGCGTCTGCGGCGCCGGCGACCATGCTGGAGAACCCCTCCGGCGCCGTCCTGCTTGGCGACTTTGCGGACAAAACAGCTGCGCCTCAGCGAGGAAACGCATTCGGACATCGAATGGAACCTCCCTTCAGGCGATTCGGTCGATTCGGTCGTGTCCCGCCGAGTGGTGTAGCTCGGTAGAG
>JAVBUK010000296.1:0-6894 GCA_031555345.1 Xanthobacteraceae bacterium
GGCGCGCGCCGCCGGCTCGCGCAACGGCGAGGTCTCGCGCGACGGACCGGACGGCATGCCGAAATCGCGTCCCCGGCCGGTCTCGCCGGGCATCCCGATCTCGTATCCGCGCGAGCCGTGCCCGGGGGGATGGACCGGCGCGGCCTCCGGTTCGGGAAACAGCTCCGCATCCCGCAGGCCGGGCCGGCGGCCGCGCGAGCGCAGCCCCTCCGGTTCGAGATGCGGTTCGATGCGCCCGACGTCCGGCGACGGCGCCGGAACCGCCGCATAGGCCTCACGGGCGGTTCGGCTCGCCTGCGCGGTGGCGTCACCGAGGTTCTCCGCCTCGTTGACCGCGTCGCGAAACCCCTTCAGGCCCTCGCCCGACCGCGACGGCTTGTCGAACAACGGCCGTTCGCGCGACGACCGTCGGCGCAGTTCGCTCGCGGTCGAGGACGTGCCGCTGGGCGGCGGATCGAGTCGCTCGGCGCCTGGTTGCGAGGACGCGGCGGCAGAGTGTTCCGGTGTACGCTCGGAGGCTGGCGACTCGCTCCGCGGCTCCGGACGCGGCGGTTCGGCCCGCGCAATCTCGTGGCGGGTCTTGCGGGCCGCTTCGGCCTCGACCTTGCGGATCGCCTCTTCGAGCGCGAGCCGTTCCCGGGTGATGTCCGATTCGCTCAGCGCCGGAGAGACGCTCCGCAGCTGTTGCACCAATGCGGTACGCGCCCGTTCGTACAGTGAACGGCGCGCCTCGCCGGTGTTCTTGTCGAGACCGGCGACAGCCTTGGAGATCAGTGGATGGTAATCGGCCATCAGGTGTCAGATCGGCGCTGTCGGACGGGCATGCCCCGTCAGCCTTCGAACGGATTGTGCATCAGGATTGTGTCCTCGCGATCCGGTGACGTCGAGAGCAAAGCGACTGGGCATCCAACCAATTCTTCGATTCGCCGCACATATTTGATGGCCGGCGCGGGCAACTCCGCCCACGAGCGGGCGTTGGCGGTGCGATCGGTCCAGCCACCGATACTTTCGTAGATCGGTTCGACCGCCGCCTGGGCGTGCTCGCTGGCGGGAAGATAGTCGATTTCGCGGCCATCGAGGCGGTAGCCGACACAGACTTTGACCTCGTCGAAGCCGTCGAGGATGTCGAGCTTGGTCAGGGCGAGACCGCTGATCCCGCTGGTGCGGACGGTCTGGCGCACCAGTACGGCGTCGAACCAGCCGCAGCGCCGCGGACGGCCGGTCACGGTGCCGAACTCGCGGCCACGCTCGCCGATCAGCCGGCCGATCTCGTTTTTCAGCTCGGTCGGGAACGGCCCCTCGCCCACCCGCGTCGTATAGGCTTTGCAGATGCCGAGCACATAGTCGATCGACGAGGGCCCCAGCCCCGACCCGGTTGCCGCCTGCGCCGCCACCGTATTGGAGGAGGTCACGAACGGATAAGTCCCGTGATCGACGTCGAGCAGCGCTCCCTGCGCGCCCTCGAACAGGATGCGCTTGCCTTCCCGGCGCTTTTGATCGAGCAGCGACCAGACCGAATCCATGAACGGCAGGACGCGCGGGGCGACCTCGGCAAGATAGCGATGCAACCCCTCGGCATCGATTTCCGCCACCCCCTGCCCGCGCCGCAGCGCGTTGTGGTGGGCCAAAAGCCGATCGATCTTCGGTCGCAGCGTCTCGAGGTCGGCGAGATCCATCAGCCGAATGGCGCGCCGGCCGACCTTGTCCTCGTAGGCGGGCCCGATGCCGCGCTTGGTGGTGCCGATGCGCGTGGTCGCGCTTTCACGCTCGGCATCGAGCTCCTGGTGCAGCGGCAGAATCAAGCAGACGTTCTCGGCGATGCGCAGGGTGTCGGGCGTGACCTTCACGCCGAGCGCCTCGAGCCGGCCGATCTCGTCGATCAGAGCGCGCGGATCGAGCACGACGCCGTTGCCCACCACCGACAGCTTGCCCGGACGCACCACACCGGACGGCAGCAACGACAGCTTGTAGGTGACGCCCTCGATCACCAGGGTATGGCCGGCATTGTGGCCGCCCTGGAAGCGAACCACGATGTCCGCCTGCTCGGACAGCCAGTCGACGATCTTGCCCTTGCCTTCGTCGCCCCACTGAGATCCGACTACAACCACGTTTGCCATGAGAACCTTGTCTCCCTCGGCGCCGCACCGGAACGTCACCACTAAAATACCACCGCATCGGACCGGAAGCCTCATCCCGGATAAAGGATGATGCCCCCGGAGGCAAGGCGGCACGGAAGCGCGCCCGGCCCGGCGGGCCCCAACAATGGCTTGATGGGGCACATTTTTCCCGCATCGCCCAGATCCCGGAAGGGAACCGCGTCCAGATCGCTTTACCCGCCCGGCGCGCTTCGAGTCGGGCCGCGGCACGCTCGGCCCGGACTCGCCGGCGATGACCATGGCTTGGTCGGCCGGCCGGCGGCTGACGATTCCTGCACCGCACGGCGCCAGCGGACGAACCGGGTGCCAGGCGCTTTCCGAAGAACGAAAGACGGCGCCCGGAGGACCGACGCTCAGCGGGAGCGACGGGGCGGCCCGGCTTTGGCGCCGGCCTTTCGTCTGCCGCGGCGCGTCCCGGCCTTCTTGACCGACGCGGCCCGCATCTTGGTTGACGTCTTGGTTGATGTCTTGGCCGGGGCCTCCGTGGCGTGCACCGAAAGCGCTGCCGCCGTCGTGGCGCCGACCCTCACGCCCGGCTTGGCGACCCTGGCACGCCGCACCACCGCTTCGGTGACGTCTTTCGAGGCGGACACTTCGCGGCGATCGAACATCACCTCCTGATCGGTCTGCCGGTTGCGCCAGACCTCCTGCTTGCGCTCACCCAGACGGATGAACAGAAACCCGAGTTGCCTGAGCGATCCGATCAGCATGCGATAATGGTCTGGCATGGCGTCCCACCGGCGGCGGGCGGTCCCAGGGGACCGCCGCGCGATTCTCGAGAAACGACATGTAAAGTAGCGCGGTTCCGGCCGATGCTCCAGCGGCCGCGCCGATCAGAATTTCAGCGGTTTGGCCTGGCGGACGTGCGGCAGCGCCCGGGTCTTCTCCAGCACCGCGGCGGGGACCTCACCGTCGATCTCGACCAGACAGATGGCGTCGCCCCCGGCCGTTTCCCGGCCGAGGTGGAAGGTCGCGATGTTGATCCCGGCGTCGCCGAGCAGGCCGGCGAAACTGGCGACGAAGCCCGGCTTGTCCGCATTGGTGACGTAGATCATCGACGGCCCGAACTCGGCGTCCATGCGAATGCCCTTGATGTCGACGATCCGCGGGCGCCCGTCGGCGAACACCGTACCCGACACCGAGCGCTGCAACTGGTCGGTCGTGATCGCGAAGGTGATCAGGTTCTCATGGTCGTCCGAGGCCTCGCGGGTGATCTCCTCCACCACGATGCCACGCTCCTTGGCCAGCGAAGGGGCGGAGACCACGTTGACGTCGTCGCCGAGCATCGGCCGCAGCATGCCCGCCACCGCCGCCGAGGTCAGCGCCTTGATCTTCATCCCGGCGACGTGGCCGGCGTAGGTGATCTGCACCTTCTTGATGCTGGTCTCGGTCAATTGGCCGGCGAACGAGCCGAGCTTTTCCGCCAGCGCGATGAACGGCCGCAGCCGCGGCGCCTCTTCGGCGGTGATCGAGGGGAAGTTCACCGCGTTGGAGATGGCGCCGGACAGCAGGTAGTCGGACATCTGTTCGGCCACCTGCAGCGCCACGTTCTCCTGCGCCTCGGTGGTCGACGCGCCGAGGTGCGGGGTGCAGATCACGTTGGGATGGCCGAACAGCACGTTGGTGGTCGCCGGCTCGTCGACGAAGACGTCGAACGCGGCACCGGCGACGTGGCCGGAATCGAGCGCGGCGCGCAGCGCCGCCTCGTCCACCAGTCCGCCACGCGCGCAGTTGACGACGCGCACGCCCTTCTTGGTCGCGGCCAGCGCCTTGGCGTCGATGATGTTGCGGGTCTTGTCGTTGAGCGGGGTGTGCAGGGTGATGAAGTCGGCCCGCCTGAGCAGATCGGCGAGTTCGACCTTCTCGACGCCGAGCGCAACGGCCCGTTCGGGCGACAGGAACGGATCGTAGGCGATCACCCGCATTTTCAGCCCCTGGCCGCGGTCGGCGACGATCGAGCCGATGTTGCCGCACCCGATCACGCCGAGCGTCTTGGCGGCGATTTCCACCCCCATGAAGCGGTTCTTCTCCCACTTGCCGGCCTGGGTCGAGGCGTCGGCCTGCGGGATCTGGCGCGCCAGCGCCAGCATCATGGTGATCGCGTGCTCGGCCGTCGTGATCGAGTTGCCGAACGGCGTGTTCATCACGATGATGCCCCTGGCGGTCGCCGCCGGGATGTCGACGTTGTCGACGCCGATGCCGGCGCGGCCGATCACCTTCAGGTTGCTCGCCCGTGCGATGATCTTGGCCGACACTTTGGTGGCCGAGCGGACGGCGAGGCCGTCGTAGTTGCCGATGATCTCGGCGAGCTTTTCCTTGTCCTTGCCGAGCGCGGGCTGAAAGTCGACCTCGACGCCGTTGTCCTTGAAGATCTGGACGGCGGCGGAGGACAGGGCGTCGGAAATGAGAACTCTCGGTTTGGTCATGGCAGTCCCTATCTGGGCTGTTTTCGGTCAAGCGCGCCACGCCTGGCGGCAATGATGGGAATTCCGGTCCGCAGTCGGGAAGAAAGCGGGCTGCCGTCGAGCGCCACGGCGTCCAGCAACCGTCCCTCGAGGACATCGCCGGCCACCGCGCGATCGATCGCCGTCTGAACCGCCGACCAACCCGCGTCGTGATCGACGCCCAGCATCCAGATCTGCTCGGCATCGCGGGCAGGCGCCGCCAGCATCAGCCAGGCGCCATGGACGGATTCGACGGCGCCGAGCTCGCGGCCCAACGCCGCCACCAGCGTATCCGGTATGGTGCGGGGACGACCGAGCAGCAGTTCCTGCCCGTCCGGGATGGCGGCCGTCCCGGCCTCTTCCTCGAAGCGTCCGGCCAGGAACCGCGTCACTTCCGCCGGCGTGAACACCTTGCCGTAGTCGGAGCCCGGATTGAGCACGAACGCCGTATCCGGATGACGACCGAACAGGTCTCGCGCCCGGTCGGGCGCGACGATGTGCTCGCCCTCGAACCAGGCACGCGCCCGCGAAGACGTGGTGAAGAACGGAAACAGCGTTTCCTTGCCGCGCATGGCGCTCGGCACCACCAGCCTGGTGCCCTCCGGGATGGTCATCTTGCCGTCCGGCCCCGGAACGATGCGGCCGCCTTCGGGAACCAGGACGATGAATATCTCGGCATCGAGCAGCGCACGGGCGAAGACCGGCCGTTCCGACGGCTCGTCCGCTGCGCGCACCAGCATGCGCTCGATGTCGTTCTCGGGCTCGAACATGATGTCGCTCTCGGATTTGAGATGCGATGTCGCCGTGCGGACCCGCACGGCGTCACGCACCATCGGTTACGCCTCGCGCAGCGCCGCCTTGGCGGTGGCGAAGGCCCAGTCGAGCCACGGGGTCAGCGCGGCGATGTCGCCCGCCTCGACCGTCGCGCCGCACCAGATGCGCAGGCCGGGCGGCGCGTCGCGGTAGTGGCCGAAGTCGTAGGCGACGCCTTCCTTCTCGATCGCCGCCACCAGCGCCTTGGCGAACGCGGCCTGGGCATCGGGAGCCAGCGCGGTCACCGCCGGGTCGACCACCTTGAGACAGACCGAGGTGTTGGAGCGGGTCGCCGGCACGCGGGCGAGGAACGCGACCCACGGCGTCTTCTCGACCCAGCCGGCGACGACCTTGGCGTTGGCGTCGGCCCGGGCGATCAGGGCATCGAGACCGCCGGCCGCCTTCGCCCAGGCGAGCGTGTCGAGCCAGTCCTCGACGCACAACATCGACGGAGTGTTGATGGTCTCGCCCTCGAAAATGCCGTCGATCAGCTTGCCGCCCTTGGTCATGCGGAAGACCTTGGGCATCGGCCATGGCGGGGTGTAGCTCTCGAGCCGGGCGACCGCGCGCGGCGACAGCACCAGCATGCCGTGCGCCGCCTCGCCGCCGAGCGCCTTCTGCCACGAGAAGGTCACGACATCGAGCTTGGCCCAGTCGAGGCGTTGGGCGAACGCCGCCGACGTGGCGTCGCAGATCGCCAGGCCCTGGCGGTCGGCGGCGATCCAGTCGGCGTTCGGCACGCGCACGCCGGAAGTGGTGCCGTTCCAGGTGAACACCACATCGCTCGCCCAGTCGACCTCGGCGAGATCGGGCAGCTCGCCGTACGGCGCGGTGAGGACGACCGAATCCTTGAGTTTGAGCTGCTTGACGACGTCGCTCACCCAGCCTTCGCCGAACGATTCCCACGCCAGCATGGTGACCGGACGCGCGCCGAGGAGCGACCACAACGCCATTTCCACCGCCCCGGTGTCGGAGCCGGGCACGATGCCGATCTTGTAGTCGGCCGGCACCTGGAGAATGTCGCGGGTCAGCTCGATGGCGCGCTTGAGCTTCGCCTTGCCGGCCTTGGCGCGGTGCGAGCGTCCGAGAACTGCGTCACCGAGGGCTTGGAGCGTCCAGCCGGGGCGCTTGGCACAAGGGCCGGAGGAAAAGTGCGGGATCGCCGGCCGCACGCCGGGCATCACATTGGTCATCTGATCTACCCTTCCAGATAGGCGCCCCTCGGTGGGGAGGGGTGTCCCGCTGGCGGGCATAGAATAAGGGCGCGCCCGACGTCAAGCGCGCCCCTTGGACAAACCAGGGCTCCGAACTCGGGTTAACGTCGTTTTTTGTCTTGCGGGCAGTCTGGTTTTGTAGGGGCCCCTGATTCGGAGCCCTCGCCATGACGTTTGCGGCCGCCGCCCCCGAGAAGTCGCGCCTTCGCGCCCTGCTGGATCATTTTGCCATCATCGATGACCCACGGGAGCCGTGGCGGGTGGCCC
>JAVBUK010000365.1:0-8119 GCA_031555345.1 Xanthobacteraceae bacterium
CTCAACAACAAGATCCGCGTGCTGCAGCGGCGCGCCTACGGCCTGCGCGATCCGGACTATCTCCGGCTCAAGGTCCTCACCTGCACGCTTCCGGCGCTATGATGGCCTCGTATCACCCACTCGATTCCCGGAAGACCCTCATAAAAAATGGGGCCAGCAGGGTGGGTTGAGCGGTTGCGAAACCCACCGTTTTCCGGATCCCGGATCATCGCCGCATCGCCGCCCGCGCCGGGGTTGTATTTTGTCGACATTATGTTTATGTCAATATTCAAGAATATGATGGGTTTCGCAGGGGCTCAACCCATCCTACGCGCTTCGAGACCGCCGCGACGCGGCCTCCTCTGGGTGAGGGCTGAGGTTGCGTGGCCCGCAACCCTCATGGTGAGGAACCCGCGCAGCGGGTGTCTCGAACCATGAGGCCCCAGGCCGTGCGGCCCCGGCCTTCAACCTCCGGGCCTCACCCTTCGAGACGGCTGCGACGCGGCCTCCTCTGGGTGAGGATCAAAGCTTTTGAAACACGGGCTTGCGCCACTCGGTCTTCGTCTTTGGGTGAACAGCGGCGGAGCAACACTCTTGGCTTCGCTACGTCACCAGGCGACGCAGGCCATCCCGCAGCTTGCCGAAGCTGGGCGACCTATTGCGATCCGGATCAAGCAGGGGGCCGATCTTCTCCGCCCATTCGCATTTGATCTGGCCAGACAAAGGCCATCCCGCCTTCTTGATCGCCACGGAACCGCCGGGATGCACCACATCAGCCAGCAGCTCCCACGTGCCGCAAACGCTGTCCTGCACATAACGATCCAACTTACCCATTTTTGCTCGCGGACAAACCGTCTGTAATGCTTCTCGGTCGCCCAGGTACCACGCCTCGACTTCCTCTATGGCGAGCCGGAACATCGTGTTCGGCACAGAGTTGCAGCGCGTTGCCAGCGTCTCGAGTTCGGTCAAAAATTCCACGCAGTTGCGTCGATCGGGATCCAGCACCACGACGACGGCATCAATGCCGGGCGTTTTGCCGTAGCCGCGCAGGACGCGGGGCAACTGATCGAGCAGAATTCGCTTGGCTGGATCATCACCCGCCTTCAGATCTTTCGGAATGCGCCCAATGCCTTTGTAGAAATGAACCTGCCAAGTGTGGGGATCGCCCTGATCGCCGAGCAGTTTGGGTAGCACCGCTTCGAGCAGTTTTCTGCCGGAGGCGTCTTCAACCAGTATCTCGATGTGCATGTTCACCTCGCATCGAGATAGTCGCTGTACCAAAGTCCGCCTAGCGGCAGTTCTTCTGCCACCAGATTTTCGACATCCTTTAGTTCTGACACGCGGCGTATCGTCGAGTATCCATCCCGCCCCTTTTCAAGCATCCACACTTCCCGCGGCAAAAGTGCATCCACGAAATACGGCTGGTGCGTCGTCACGAAAATCTGTGGCGCATTTTTCTTGCCGGTTGCATGGGTGCGGAACTCTCGCGCCAGCGATTCAAGCAACTTGTGATACAGCCCATTTTCGGGCTCTTCGATGCAGATGAACGGAGGTGGATCGGGGTCCTCCAGCAACAGCAGATAAGCGAACACCTTGAGCGTTCCGTCTGACATCTGCTGCGCGAAGAACGGATCTTCGAACGCGTCGTCGTTGAAGCGCAGCAACACTCGCTTGTCAGCCGTCACTTCAGTGTCGATCTTGGCGATTCCGGGAATCTTGTTGGCAATGCGATCAAGGATACTCTTGAAGCGATCCTTATGCTCGCGCTCCATGAACTGCACCACATTGCCGATGTTGTCGCCATGCACGTTCAAGTGCCTTTGCGGTCCGGCGGTGGGCAGACTGCGCGCGGCATCGGGATAGAAGTACGAGAGATACCAACCCTTGAGGAAATCGCGGAAGCGCTTGATGCGCGGATGTTCCTTCAACGTACCCAACGTGGCGATACCCAACTGGCGCGGATCGGTCAGCTCAACGGCCGCCTGGGTGCGATCCTCCTCATCCTCCGTCTCGACGGCCTCCTCACCCGCCCAAACCAGCCCCTTGCCGTGGTCCAGATGCAGGAAGGGGTACGGCCGCCCGTGTTTTTGCCCCTTGCGCCGCTGCTTGAGCAGCTCGGATTCCACAAACGGCCGACCGGCACCATCGTCTTGATTGATCGAAAGCTCGTAGGTGATGGGGCGCTCGTTGGGCGCTTCACGGTAGTAGATCTCGAAGCGGATCGGCTCATTGACGCCTTTCGACCGCAGCCGTTCGAACCCGCCACGCTGTTTCAGGTCGCAGGCGGTTTCTACATCCGTCGCCAGACAGTCGGCCACGAAGCCGAAAGCATCGAACAACGAACTCTTGCCCACACCATTCTTGCCGATGACCACGGTGAACGGCGTCAGTGGCTCGCCGCCCTGCTGCCCGGACAGCTTTCCAAGCGCCACATCGCGCAGCGCGCAGAAGTTCTGGACGCGAAAGCCTTCAATAGTCGCCATTCACTTTTCCTCGCTGCGCGTCACGCTTCATCATAATGGGTGCATAGCCTCTACGAAACAGCGCATACGATCCCAATTGCTCAACTGGGCGGCCGACAGCGCGTTTTTCGCCGCCGGCCTTCCCGCGCCATTATGCTGGCCTATGGGCGCCCGTGACCGCATACCCCGAATCAAGGCCAACATGGCTGCCGTCGCGGCCAGCGAGGCCAAGCTGCCGAATCACGCGCTATGGTTGCACAGCAAAGTAATAAAGTGCAGTGATGCTGTGGTCCCGATTGATCCGGGCAGTGCTGATTGTCGGCTACCGCTATCTGGCCGTACGTTGCCCGAATGCCCGACGAGCCGCGACGTTGATCTCCGGAGGGGCGGCCGGCACCCCGAGGCCTCGATCGCCATTCTCGGGTTCGATCCCAGAGGCTCGCGGTGCTATGGTGAAGCATCATTATCGCGGCCTTTGGGCTTGCAGAAACCGCCTACGCGAACAGCGCGCGAAAAGACGTCGGCACGCAGGATGTCACTGCAACCGCCTGCCCGCGCGCGATCGCCCGCCGGCCCTGGTCGCGTTCGCGCGACTGGCAAATATCAGGCGGCCGGATTCCTCGGCATGTGCCGCGGAAACCGCGTCGCCGCGGCGACGCGGTTTCGCGCCGGTTTTGGCCCGCCGAACAACCCGACGATTCACCGGGCGATGACGCTCGGCCAAAAATCCCCCTAATAGGTCCAGGTCCACAGCCAGTTGTAGGCCGCGGTCTCGAACTGCTCCCAGGGCCGGCGAATGAGCGCCTCGTCGCCCCCGATGGCGCCGATCTCCTGCTTCTTGACCTCCCACGGCGTCACCATGCCCTGCGGCTTGCGCGCGGGGTCGGGCGGCAGCCCGGGGACGCCGACCTTGACCGGCGGTCTGATCGATTTGTCGTACCAGCCGTATTCGACGATGGCCTCGCACAGCGCGCGATAGTTCTCCGCCTTGGTCTGATAGGGAATCGAACAGGCGCCGTTGATGACGTAGCCGCCGCCCGGGCCGAGCCGGTCGCACAGCTCCTTGACCTTGTCGGTGATTTCCTGCGGGCTGGCGAAAATCAGCAGCGCGTCGGGCATCCCGCCGGCGATGCCCAGGTGATGCCCGATCTCCCGCTTGGCCTTGAAGATGTCGCCGCCGCTGTCGATGTCGCACAGCATGCTGCCCTTCGGCAGTTCCAGGAGACGGTGCCAGTGCCGGCCCCAGTCGCCTTCCAGGAAGGCGCGGATCTTGTAGCCGGCGCGGATGATGATTTCGCAGGTCTTCTTGAACGACGGCCAATAGATGTCGTCGAACTGTTTGGGCGACATGAACATCGGCTTGTGGGTCGGCACGAACACCGGATACCGTTTCAGCGGGTCGGCGGTGGCGAGCGCCAGGTTGGCCATGGCGTATGACAGCGAATCGCAGGCCGCCAGCACCTTGCCGGGAATCCGCCGGGCGTCGAACAGCGCGTGCTTGATGCCGCGGAACCCGTCGGCGAGGGCATCGAACGGCGCCAGGAAGCCGCCGGCCATCGACGCCGGCATGCCGAACCGGTCCTGCATGTGCTGCGCCTTGCGCCGCATGAAGGCGCCGAAGGTCGCGTGGGCCATCCCGGCCTTGAAGAAGGCATTGTAGGCCCGGGCGGGGTCCTGGTTCATCTCGGCGAAAATGCGCGGAAACAGCCGTTCGAAAAAGAATTTCTCCGGGCTGTCGATCAGCAGGTCGTATTCGTCCTCCATCATGTTGACCGACTCGACGAACTGGAACTGCACGTCCGGTTTCAGCTCCCGTCCCGGCATCCGGTAGGTCCTGACGCCGAGAATATCGTGGATGGGCGCGAAAATCCGGCCGGTCCGATAGGCATCGGTCGCCGGAAAGTCGCGGACGAACGCCTCGTCCGCCGCCAGCCATTGGTCGGTGTCGTAGACGAACTCCTGTTTGGAACAACCGGCATAGACCTCGGCGAAGTAATTGCTGCCGGCGGCGATCGGAATCCGGTCGGTCGGCTCCAGCGCGATGGCGGCCTGGTAGCGGCCCAACCGCTGGTCATACAGCGTCTTCATGTCCGGCATGATTCGAGCCCCGCGATCTGCATCGTATCAGCGAGCGGATCCGCGATGTGCCGGGACGCCGGCTCGGCGATCCCGACCACCGCGCGGTCGCCATCTCTCACCTGCGGCGCGGGTCACCCGGTGCCGTCGGCATCGCGGTCGCGCGCGGCGGCGACGAAGCGCGCGGCCTCCGGCGGCGGCGAATGACGCGCCATGTAGGTCTTGACGTGCGCCGGCATCGCCGCGAACCACGGCGCCTCCGCGCCGGGCGCGGGGTGGATGCCGCCGTATTTCGCCATATGGGCGGAATCGACGTTGCAGACGTAGACCCACACCAGGCTCTCGTCGGTGCCGGTGATCCGGCTGACGCTGCGCATGACGCTCAGGATCAGCCGGCCGATCTCCCGGTCGGTGCGGCCACTGCGGATGTATCCGACGATCCAGACGTGCGTCTCCTCGCGCCGGCCGCCGACGAAGCGCATGGTCGCGGCATCGTCGTTGATGATCACGTGCACCAGATTGGGCGGGGCGCCGGTCGCGGCGCTGTGGTTGACGGCGATCGCCTGCGCGATCTCGCCTTTCTGGTCGGCCGTGCACAGGCCGGCCGGCAGCGAACACACATAGGTCGGCATGATCCCCTCCTGTCCGCGAGGTGGCGCCTGCCCCGGCTCGCCACCCCTACGCGGCGCGCCTTGCACGCGCAACACGTCCCGGCTACCTACGCGGTTCTGTTTCCCGACACCCGGACCGCTGGCACCCGTGCGGGCGCCGGCACCCGCTCACGTGCATTTGGTGCCCAGGCAGATCTTTTCCAGCTCGGGGAACGGCGCGTAGGCGGCGCCGGCGCAGACGTCGCCGGTCGACTTGACGAACTGGTTGAGGTCGCCGCCGAAGAAATAGGCCGCATACTCGGTCAGGCCGGCGTACTGACGGTTCATGTTGCGCGCGTTGAACCGCACGCAGGCCACGTAGCGAGGCGTTCCGCCGACCGATTTCAGCGCCGGTTCGGAGATCGCGGCCTCCCGGATGTTGGTCGGGTCGTACGCTTGGGAATTGGTGACGATCTTCAGGACGGCGGCACGGTAGTTCGACGGAAAGGCGTTTTCGTCGACCGGCGGCGGCTCGTTTCGTCCGAACGACAGCGGCGAGGACGAACAGGCGCCCAGCAGGAACGCCGCGACCGCCGGCGCAACGAGCCCGATGACGAAAGAACGCAAGGTCATTTGGTCAACCCCGGACACCGACTCCGCTCCCCGCGATCATACACCGGCGCGGGCCGCAAGGCATCAGGCCGGGGCCGGCGAGCCGCCCGCCGTGGCGCCCCGGGCCATCAGGGTGCGCACGGCGTCCGGCAGCGCCGCCGGCCGGTCGCAGATCAGCGCGGCGCCGGCGGCGGCGAGTTCGTCGGCCCCGCCATACCCCCAGCTCACGCCGACGCACGGCAACCGGTTGGCGACGGCGCCGAGAACATCGTGCTTGCGGTCCCCGACCATGATGCAGCGCGCCGGATCGACCGCCTCGTTCGCCAGACACAGCGCGATGATGTCGCCTTTCTGGTCGATGCGGCCGTCGAGCGACGAGCCGTAGACGCCGGCGAAGCGGCCGGCCAGCCCGAAATGCCCGATGATGCGCTCGGCGAACCCGGTCAGCTTCGAGGTGGCGACGAACAGCCGGAAGCCGGACCCGTCGAGCGCCGCGATCGCCTCGGTGATGCCGGGATACAGCGCGTTCTCGAACATCGCCCCCGCGGCGTAGTGCCGGCGGTAATGTTCGAGCGCCTGCGCCCCCAGCTCGGCGTCGCCGCCGAGGACGGTGCCGAAACTCTCGCGCAGCGGCGGCCCGATGATCCAGTCGAGCGGACGGTCGTTCGGCCAGGGGTGGCCGACGCTTTCAACGGCATGACGGAACGAGGCGAAGATGCCGATGGCGGGATCGCTGATGGTTCCGTCGAGATCCATCAGCACCGTGCCGCGAATTTCCGTCACGTCCTCGCCTTCTCCGGGTTGGCTTCTCCGGTCGGAATCACGCGGCGGCGCTCTTGCCACCCGAGCCGGTGCCGACCTTGTCGGGCTCGCTGTCGAAATTGGAAATGCCGCCGTGGGCTGCCGACCACTGCGACGGCGCGTCCAGGAACGATTTCACCTCGCGCAGCACGCCGGGGTCGAAGTGTCCGCTGGCGGTGGCGACCTCAAGCACGTCCTTCCAGGTCGCCAGGTAATGCAGCGCCACGCCGAGGTCGCGCATGTTGCCGCTGCTCATCGGGAAGATGTCGTAATAGAACAGCACGAAGCAGTGATCGACATGCGCCCCGGCGGTGCGCAGGGCGTTGCAGAAGTTGACCTTGGAGCGCCCGTCGGTCGCCAGGTCCTCGACCAGCAGCGTGCGGGCGCCGACCATGACCTCGCCCTCGATCTGGGCGTTGCGCCCGAAACCCTTGGCCTTCTTGCGGATGTACTGCATCGGCAGCATCAGCTTGTCGGCGATCCAGGCGGCGAACGGGATTCCGGCGGTCTCGCCGCCGGCGATGTTGTCGATCGACTCGTAGCCGACCTCGGTCAGGATGGTCGACGCCGCGAAATCCATCAGCGCCGAGCGCATCCGCGGATAGGAGATGATCTTGCGGCAGTCGACGTAGACCGGGCTCGCCCAGCCCGAGGTGAACACGAACGGCTGGCTGGCGTTGAACTGGATCGCCTTGATCTCCAGCATCATCTTGGCGGTCTGCTGGGCAATCACCCGTTTTTCGGTCGGGGGAGAAAACGTGCTCACGGGGACCTCCGTATCTGGGCCTGCATGAGCCGCGCGCGAAGAGACGCCGCAGAGCCAGGACCCCCGACGGCACGAACCCTCCTCGATGTGAGCGCGACTCCGCCCTTATCGCCCTAGGTGACTGACCAGTCAACCGGTTCGCCGGCGAGCAGCGGGACGATGTCCCCAGCTTCCCGGGCCCGAACCACCGCCGGCACCGGACCGCCCCGCTCGACCAGGGTCACCCGCGCCTCGTTCGGCGGCAGGCCGTAGAAGGCCGGTCCGTTCAGGGAGGCGAACGTCTCGAACCGGTCGAGCGCATTTTCCTCCGCAAAAACCTTCAGGTAGGCCTGCAGGGCGATGGGCGCGCTGAACACCCCCGCGCAGCCGCAGGCCGCCTCCTTGAGGTGCCGCAGATGCGGGGCCGTGTCGGTTCCCAGGAAAAAGCCCGGCTCGCCACTGGTCGCCGCCGCCCGCAGGGCGCGGCGGTGCGGCTCGCGCTTGAGCACCGGCAGGCAGTACATGTGCGGCCGTATCCCGCCCTGGAACAGCGCATTGCGGTTGAACAGCAGATGTTGCGGGGTCAGCGTGGCGCCGACCCGCGGCCGGTGCGCGCGCACCGCGGCAATCCCTTCGGCGGTGGTGACGTGTTCCATCACCACTTTGAGCGCGGGAAACCGCTCCAGCGTCGGCAGCAGCACCACCTCGATGAACGCCTTTTCGCGATCGAACACATCGACCTCGGCATTCGCCAGTTCGCCGTGCATGAGCAGCGGGATACGGTGCTCGGCCATGGCGGCGAGCACGCGGTCGATCTTGTCGAGCGAGGTCACGCCGTAGGCCGAATTGGTGGT
>JAVBUK010000445.1:0-2554 GCA_031555345.1 Xanthobacteraceae bacterium
GGGCCGGGTTCGATCCCGACGGCCACTCCGGAAAAGCGCTCGCCAACGTGCTGGAGTATTTTCCGCGCGACGACTTGTTCCAGATCGACGACGACACGCTGTTCCGCTTCGCCATGGCGGTCCTGCAGCTCGACGAACGGCCGCGCGTGCGGGTGTTGCCACGTCGCGACCGGCTCGACCGTTTCGTGTCCGTCCTGGTCTATTTGCCGCGCGTGCGGTACGACAATGCGGCGCACGAACGCATCGGCGGGCTGTTGGCGCGCGTCTATGCGGGTCGGGTGACGTGGTCTGCGCCGTTTTTCTCCACCGGGCCGTTGGTGCGGATTCAATTCGTCGTCACCCGCGAGGGCGAGCGCACCGAGCCCGACCCGGACCGGATCGAGCGCAACGTGGTCGCGCTGATCCGCACCTGGTCCGACGCGCTTGCCGACATTTTCGTGGTCACTCATGATCCGCAGCAGACCCGGGCGCTGTTGGCGAAATACGGCAGTGCGTTCTCGGCCGGCTATCGCGAAACCTATTCGCCCGACGTCGCACTGGCCGACATCCGCGTGCTGGAAGGTCTCGACGCCGAACAACCGCTCAGCGTGAGTTTTCTGCCGCGGGCCCTGGACGCCGATCTCTCCGATGCGATCGGTCTGAGGGTGTGGCATTACGGCCGCCCGATTCCCCTGTCCGAGCGCGTGCCGGTGCTCGAACACATGGGCTTCAGGGTCGTCGACGAGAGCACTTATCAGGTCAAGACCAGCGGCGAGCATGCGCCGACCTTCTGGCTTCACGACATGGTGCTGTCGCGGGTCGGCGGCGGCCCCACCGATCTCACCGCGCTCAGGTCGCATCTGGAAGCCTGCTTTCTGATGGTCATGCGCGGGCTGGCCGAAAGCGACGGCTACAACGCGCTGGTGGCGGAGGCCGGGTTGCCGTGGCGCGACATCGCGCTGTTGCGCACCCTGTCGCGCTTCCTGCGCCAGATCCGCGTCGCCTATTCGCAGGACTACATGTGGGCGACCCTGGTCCGTCACGCCCCGATCACCGCCCGGATCGTCGCGCTGTTCCATGTCAGGTTCGACCCCCATGCGGGACCCGGGCGCGCCGATCGGGAAGCCGCGATCGCCGCCGAGATTGAGACCGCGCTCGCCGCGGTCGAGAGCCTCGACGAGGACCGCATCATCCGGGCTTTCGTCAATGTCGTGCAGGCGGCGCTCCGCACCAACTTCTTCCAGCTCGACCAGACCGGTCTGCCCAAGAGTGCCATCTCGCTCAAGTTCGACAGCCACAGGATCGACGGCCTGCCGCTGCCGCGGCCGTTGTACGAAATCTTCGTCTGCTCGCCGCGTCTCGAGGCGGTGCATCTGCGCTTCGGCAAGGTCGCGCGTGGCGGGCTGCGCTGGTCCGACCGTCCGCAGGACTTTCGCACCGAGATTCTCGGGCTGGTGAAGGCGCAGCAGGTCAAGAACGCCTGCATCGTCCCGGTCGGCGCCAAGGGCGGGTTCGTGCTGAAGAAGCCGCCGGTGGGCAATCGCGAGGCGATGCAGCAGGAGGGTGTCGCCGTCTATCGGATCTTCATGCAGGCGATGCTCGACCTCACCGACAATATCGGGCCGGACGGGATCGTGCCGCCCCGCGAGGTGGTTCGTCACGACGGCGACGATCCCTATCTGGTGGTGGCGGCCGACAAGGGTACCGCGACCTTCTCCGACATCGCCAACGGCGTCGCGCAGGAGCACGGGTTCTGGCTCGACGACGCCTTCGCGTCGGGCGGATCGGCGGGCTACGACCACAAGGGCATGGGCATCACCGCGCGGGGCGCATGGGAGGCGGTGAAGCGCCACTTCCGCGAGATGGACATCGACATCAAGATCAGCCCGTTCAGTGCCGTCGGCGTCGGCGACATGTCGGGCGACGTGTTCGGCAACGGTCTGCTGCGCGAGAAGACGACGCGGCTGGTTGCGGCGTTCGATCACCGCGACATCTTCATCGACCCCACCCCCGATCCGGCGACGAGCTTCGCCGAGCGCGCTCGCCTGTTCGGGCTGCCCCGCTCGAGCTGGCAGGACTACGACAAGGCGCTGATCTCGGCGGGCGGCGGCGTCTATCCGCGTTCGCTCAAGGAGATCGAGCTGTCCGGCGAGGCCCAGGCCGCGCTCGGGATCGATCAGGCGAAGGCGACGCCGCAGCAGGTCATCAAGGCCATCCTCAAGGCGCCGGTCGATCTGTTGTTTTTCGGCGGCATCGGCACCTACGTCCGGGCGTCCGGCGAGACCGACGAAGCGGTCGGCGACCGGGCCAACGATCCGATCCGCGTGACCGGCGCCGAGCTGCGCTGCAAGGTGATCGGCGAGGGCGCCAATCTCGGAATGACCCAACGCGGCCGCATCGAAGCGGGGCGCAACGGTGTGAAGCTCAACACCGACGCGATCGACAATTCTGCCGGTGTCAACACCTCCGACATCGAGGTCAATCTCAAGATCGCGCTTGCGCCGCCGATGCGCGACGGGCGGCTTTCGCGCGAGGCCCGCAACGTGCTGCTGGCCGAGATGACCGACGATGTGGC
>JAVBUK010000167.1:0-3351 GCA_031555345.1 Xanthobacteraceae bacterium
GAAATTCTGCTCGGCTTCATCACGCGCAACTACCGCCGCACGGCGGAGGTGCATTTCGAAGCCGGTTATGTGCCGTCGCATCATTCGGTCGAGAGCTTCGCGCAGGCGATCCGCGCGATCGGCGAGCCGATCCACAAGCGCAAGGCCGAAGACATCTCGATGGCCAAGCTGCTCACGCTGCTGTTCGAGGTCACCGCGCTGTTCGACATGCGCACACGGCCGGAACTGCTGCTGCTGCAGAAGACCATGGTGGTGGTCGAGGGCGTCGCCCGCACGCTCGACCCGCGGCTCGACATGTGGTCGACCGCCGAACCGGTGGTGCGCGAGTGGATCGAACACCACCTCGGGCTGGCCGGGCGGACGGAGACCATCACGGCCGGCGCCGGCGAAGTCGGGCGCTTTTTCACCGCGGTGCCGGGCCTGCTGACACGGGCGACCCGCATCGCCGACCAGATCGATGCCGCGACCCGGGACGGCCTGGTGCTGGCCCCGGAGACGGTGGCGGCCATCGGGGCGGCGCAAGCACGCCGCGATCGTGCCGGCACGACGGCGCTGTGGGTGATTGCAGTGCTGCTGGCGGTGCTGGGCTTCGCCCTGTTGCGCTGACCGCCGACCCGTGTCAAATGCTCGAAAGCACCCGCCGCGACCAGAATAACACTATTTTTCAGGACCATACTGTCATGATTGCATTGATCGCGATGCAATCGCGGGGTAGCGTTCCGGCAACGCGCGCAGGAGGACTCCGATGGCCAGCCTGACGATTCGCAAGCTCGACGCGACGCTCAAAGCCCAGTTGCGGCTGCGCGCGGCGCATCACGGGCGCTCGATGGAAGAGGAAATTCGCCTGATCCTGGCCGCCGCCGGCGAGGACATGGCGCCCCCGGCCGCGACCGCCCGCAAACACCCGGACCCCGCCGTCACCACCGCGACTCTCCGCGTGCTGCTGGTCGTTTCCGGCGGCATCGCGGCCTACAAGTCGCTCGACCTGATCCGCCGCCTGCGGGAACGCGGCATCGCCGTACGGGTGGTGATGACCCAGGCCGCCCAGGAGTTCGTCACCCCGATGGCGGTCGGGGCGATCGCCGGCGAACGCGCCTACACCGACCTGTTCGATGCCCGCACCGAGTTCGACATCGGCCACATCCGGCTTGCGCGCGACGCCGACCTGATCGTGGTCGCGCCGGCGACCGCCGACCTGATGGCCAAGATGGCCAACGGGTTGGCGGGCGACCTCGCCTCCACCGTGCTGCTCGCGACCGACCGGCCGGTGCTGATCGCGCCGGCGATGAACCCGCACATGTGGGCGCACCAGGCGACGCAGCGCAATCTGGCGCGACTGGCCGCCGACGGTGTTGCGGTGGTGGGGCCCAATGCCGGTGAGATGGCCGAAAGCGGCGAGGCCGGCGTCGGCCGCATGGCCGAGCCGATGGAGATCGTGGCGGCTGTCGCGGCACTGCTGCACACGCCGGGCGCTCGGCCGCTGGCGGGCCGGCGCGTGCTGATCACCTCCGGGCCGACCCATGAGCCGATCGATCCGGTCCGCTACATCGCCAACCGGTCGTCCGGCAAGCAGGGCCATGCGGTTGCGCGCGCCGCGCGCGACGCGGGCGCCGAGGTGACGCTGGTCAGCGGCCCGGTCAACCTGCCCGATCCGCCGGGCGTCACCGTGGTCCATGTCGAGAGCGCACGCCAGATGCTCGACGCGGTGGAGCAGGCGCTGCCGGTCGAGGTCGCGATTTTCGCCGCCGCGGTCGCCGACTGGCGGGTCGAGGACGCCCACGACCAGAAGCTCAAGAAGCAGGCCGGCGGCCCGCCGGCGCTCGCCCTGACGGAAAACCCGGACATTCTCGCCACCGTGGCGCACGACACCGTGCGCCGCCCCCGTCTGGTGGTCGGCTTTGCGGCCGAGACCGAACAGGTGATCGCGCACGCCCAGGCCAAGCTCGCCCGCAAGGGCTGCGACTGGATCGTTGCCAACGACGTATCCGGGCCCACCGGGGTGATGGGCGGCGAGAGCAACACCATTCACCTGGTGACCGACGACGGGGTCGAGACCTGGCCCACCCAGAGCAAGGACGAGGTCGCGCGCCGGCTGGTCGCCCGCATCGCCGAAACACTGGACACCGAGTCATGAGCGACGTGACGCTGCGCATTGTCAGACTTCCGCACGGCGCCGACCTGCCGCTGCCGGCCTATCAGAGCAGGCATGCCGCGGGGCTCGATCTGATGGCTGCGGTGCCGGCGCAATCACCGGTGGTGATCGCCCCGCTGGGTCGTGCGATGATCCCCACCGGCATCGCGATCGCGTTGCCTCCCGGCACCGAGGGGCAGATCCGGCCGCGCTCGGGCTTGGCCGCCAGACATGGTATCACCGTCTTGAATGCGCCCGGAACCATCGACGCGGATTACCGTGGGGAAATACAGGTCGTGCTTGTGAATTTGGGAAACGATCCGTTCGAAGTGACGCGTGGCATGCGGATCGCGCAGGTCATCGTTGCGCCGGTACTGCGTGCGGACCTTGAGGAAAGGCCCCAACTCGATGAAACGGCTCGCGGAATTGGAGGTTTCGGGTCGACCGGCCACGATCTTTCAAAGTAAATATTTGCTCCCCGTTGATAATGGAGTGTAATACGCCCGCTATCTGCAATGAAACCTGCGGAAGGGGTACATGTCTGTTTTGCCGCGAAAGGTAATCCTTGCGGTCGCTGCCGTAACTGACATCGCTTTGCACGCCGATGGACGACCTGTTTCGGCCAAGGCTCTCGCCGCCCGCCACGGGCTGGCATCGCGTCACCTTGAGACGGTGCTGCAGGCTTTGGTGCGCGAAAACATCCTCCGGGGCATTCGCGGCCCGGGCGGTGGCTATGAACTCGCCCGCGCAGCAACCGACATCACCGCCGAGGAGATCCTCCGGGCCGCGGGCGCCGACGACGACGTGGAACTGGTGGCCCAGCCGAGCTCGGAGCTCGTCACCCAGGTGGTGAGCGCGGCGATGGCGGAAGCCGAACGCGCCTTTGCGTCGATGCTGGCCCAGGTCAGCGTGGCCGACCTGGTGCGTCGCGCGACTTCGATGGCCGACTGAACGCCGTTCCGGCTTCCCCCCATTTCGGCTTCATCCCATTTCTGCGTCACCCCATGGGCAGCGACCGTTCTGCCCCGGGGCAGCAGACCCATGCGCGCTGGCGTGGGAACCACAGAATACAATCGACAACGAGATCGGAAATACGAAATAAAATTCCTTTGAATGCCCAGGTGTGCCGGCATACATAGAATAATCATCTTCGACCCATGCCCGACAGATCGAATCGCCCGAACCTTTGCGGAGACCCCTATGAGCCGCTCCCCTGCCCC
>JAVBUK010000488.1:0-7630 GCA_031555345.1 Xanthobacteraceae bacterium
CGCGGCGTATCGTTGCCGCAGCAATTCGATCGGCGGGCACAGGGTCTGGTCCGCCTCCCCGGCGACGAACAACGCCAGCATGCCGAACGCGTAGGTCGGTACCGGCGCCAGAAACGGCCGCGCCGCTCCGAAGCAACCGGCCAGGCGGTTGCGCAGCTCCACCATCTGCGCGGCCCGAAAAATCGGTATGCCGCCCTGCAGCGCCACCAGGCCGCCGGGACGGAGCAGGCGCCGGCAATGGCGATAGAACGTGTCCGAGAACAGCGTCTCGCCTGGACCGACCGGATCGGTCGAGTCGATGATGATGACGTCGAACGTCTCTGCGGTCGTGGCGACCAGCGTCGCCGCGTCGCCGATGACCAGGTCGGTCCGCGGGTCGTCGAAGGCGCCGTTCGACACCTCGGGAAAATAACGTCTGGAAAGCTCGATCACATCACGGTCGAGTTCCGCCAAGACCGCGCGGCGGATCGGATGTTTGAGGACTTCACGCAGCGTCCCGCCGTCACCGCCGCCGATGATCAGGACATCCTCGGCGTTGCGGTGCGCGGTGAGCGGCGCTGCGGTGAGCGGCACATGGGCGATCAACTCATGGTAGATATGGTTGTCCAGTCGGGTCAACTGGACGACGCCGTCGAGCGCGAGCACGCGGCCGAAAGTGTGGTTTTCGAACACCAGCACCTCCTGGAACTGCGTGCGACCGCAGTGCAGGATCGCGTCGATCCCGAGCACCTGGGAATGATCCCGGTAGATCGCCTCCCGCAACTCCTTCACGACATCAGGCCCCGCTTGTGCTCCATCAGCGCGACCGTCGCAGGTTCGAACGCCAGACGAAACACCTCGAGCGCCCGGTGCGGCTCGGCGCTGCCGCACATGAACACGTCGATGGCCGCGTAGGCACACTCCGGCCAAGTATGGATCGAGATGTGGCTTTCGGCCAGAACGGCAACCCCGGTGACGCCGCCCGAGGGCGCGAAGCTGTGCAACTCGACTTGCAGAAGCGTCGCTTTCGCCGTCACGGCCGCACGGCGCAGGGCGGCTTCGACCGTGGCAATATCGTCGAGATGCGAAGCTCCCCAGAAATCAATGATCAAGTGGGTGCCGGCGAACCGCAGGCCTTCGCGTTCGACGAAATGATCCGGCTTCGCCGCCGGACCTTCGAGGACGGAAAGACCCGCCTGCCGCCTTTTTCCCTCGTGGCCGGCGCGGATCCATTCGTTCCGGGCGACACCGTCGTGCTCATCAGGCACCGCCCTGCGGACCCTCGCGCTTTGTTCCATTCACTTCTCCACCCTGCAACTCAACCCCGCGTGCAACTCGGACTGGTCGACCGAACGCGCGTTCGACGGTTGCCACGTCGGCCGCGCGTTCGGGTTCAATAGCTGCGGACCGCGATGACGGTCAGCGACCGGGGGTCGCCGGCCGGCGTCTCCCACGCGATGGACTGTCCCGCCCGCAGTCCGATCAAGGCGGTGCCGATCGGCGTCAGCACGGACACCTTGCCCGAAAGGATGTCGGCTTCCTGCGGATAGACGAGGGTCACCTTGTGGATTTTGCTGGTCGTCTCGTCGCGGAACTCGACCTCGCTGCCCATGCACACGATGTGTTCGGCGCAACTCCCTTGCGGGAGCACGTCGGCGCGATCCAGTTCATCGGCGAGTTCGGACGCCAGATCGGGCATCCGGCCCATGGCGGCACGCACGAGCGCGGTCAGGCGAGCATGATCCTCGGCTTTCACGACTATGGTCGGCTTGGCATGTGTCATTTGATATTCCTCGCTCCGCGGCGACACCGTCGGGATCCTCTGGCTCGTTCACGCCGCGTCCCGATCCGCGTCGCGAAATTTCGTGGTCGGGCCTCGGCGTCCCGACACCGGGACGCACAGGCGCCGCACATCAAATGCGTGATCAGCCCCCCATCTCGGTCCCTTTCGGACGTTGCGGCGCGCCCGGGCACTCGTCTTGTTCGCAACCACGTCTTGGCCCGACGCCCCGGCGGGGTCGTCCGGCATGCGGCCTCCACCTCCCCCGCTATGCGGGCCGCGCCGTCGCAGGTTCTGTGGATCCGATTGGCGAGATTGAGTTTTGCCGCAACAGCGTCGTTGCCGACGTCATGAGGTCCGTCGGCAGGCGCTGGTCGTCTTGTTGTGTGATCCCCGAGTTCGCGATTGACGGCGTTGCACTGAACTCGGGGCTAATCGCCCGTGATCAGGTTGCCCGAACGGCAGCGGCAGCGCTGGTACGCGAGTCTCATCATGCCTTGAGCGTAAGCAGGTGTCGGTAGAAATCAATGGACGAAATGCCGCAGCCGTTGCCGGAGCGATTGCCCCGCCGGCCGGCGTCGTCCTGACAAGTTGCCGGGCCGCGGACGAACACGACACCACGAAGGCCGATGTTGGTCGAAACGTCGCCCGGAAAGCCGGTCCAGGTTGCCGATGTGGTGGACTTGACGTTCCCTTCCCTCTTTCGGCGAGCGCTTCATAGGAACGTCAAATCCAAAACCACGCCGCCTCATAGAGTTGCTGGTGCTCCTTTCGGTTCCGACGTTGGTACGGAGCGGGATGCAAACGAAGCCGAACGTCGGAACCGGAACGCCAGATCTGCAGTTGCATGAAATTCTCAAAAGCGCGTTTCTGTATTTGGACACCATAATTCGCATTTGTTACGGAGCCACCAACAGCCCGTTCATGCGCCTTCGAGACCTATGCAACTGTTGTGCTAGCCCGGCAGGTAGTAGACCTTGGGCTTGGTTCCGTGCTCGGGATTCATCGGTTTGCCGCCGAACTTGGCGATCAGGGCCACGATCTCGCTGTCGCGGTCGTCGAGATCGCCGAAGTGGCGCGCCTTGGCGGTGCAACTCTGCACGCAGGCCGGCTCCTGCCCGGCCGCCACGCGTTCGGCGCAGAACGAACACTTCTCGACCGTGTTGGCCCGGTGCGCGCCGGCCTTGGCGCTTTCGTACGCGGTCTTGCCTTGGCCGGGGAAGTAGTCGCGAGCGCCGTCATTGAAGAACCGCGCTCCGTACGGACACGCGCTCATACAGAGACGGCAGCCGATACACTTGTCGGCGTCGACCGCGACGATTCCGTTCGGCAGGACGTGGGTTGCCTTGGTCGGGCACACCTTTTCGCACGGCGGGTTGTCGCAGTGCATGCACAGCATCGGCTGGATCTCGAACCGCGTGCTGGGATAACGACCGACCTCGCGGTTCAGCACCCGGCTGTACAGAATGCCGGACGGGGTGCCGTGTTCCTGACGGCAGGCCAGAGAGCAGGCATTGCAGCCGATGCAGCGGCGCAGATCAATGACCATTCCGTATCGCATGGGTGTCCTCCCTAGGCCTTGTAGATCTTGACACGGGGAGCGCCGGCGAACCCGCCACCCAGCGGATCGCAGTCCTCCACGTTCGGCGACATCAGGCTGTTGAAATGCATGCCTTGGCGCGCCTGCGGGTTCAGGCCAGGACTGCGGTGCCCGAACAGCCCGCCGATGCCCACCACCTCGGGATGGAACGCCTCGGAGATCTTGAGCTTGCCCTGGAGCTTGCCGAACTTCGACTCGACCCAGACCACGCTGCCGTCGGCGAGGCCGCGCGCCTGCGCGGTCGCCGGATTGAGGCAGACGACGTTCAGGTGTGGGTCGAACTGGGACACTTCGTGCAGCCACGGGTTCTCGGCCGCGCCACCCACCCCGAAGGTGAATTGCGCCGGCTTCCAGTTGACGGCGTAGAGGTCGAGGCCCGCAGGCGGCTTGCCCGGCTTTTCGATCCAGTTCACCACCGCGCTGAAATGCGGTGCGAGCACGTCGGGCCCCAACCCGGGCAGGAAAGCGTCGGCGCGCTTCAGGTTGCCGATCAGATCCTCGCCGTAGGTCTTCAACCGGTCCATGTAGATGGCATAGCGGGTCTGGCTGCCGGGCGATCCGCCATAGGGATAGGCGGCCTTGTGCGGCAGAACCCGCTTGGGAACCTCGGCGTTGTTGCGGCAGGCGTCGACGCTGGCGTTGTCGCCGAACGTGGACTTGATCACGCGCTCGGCCAGTTCCTTGCAGGAATAGCGCCTGGCCACGTCGAGCTTGAACTGGGGCGCCAACCGGACCGGTGTCAACGTTCCGGTGTTGACCATGGCGTTGAGGCCGCGCTCGCCGTACAGGATGCCAACCCGCTCGGCGATCTCCATGAACACCTCGTCGGGCTGCTTGGAATCGAACACCGGCTTGATGGCGGGCTGGGCGATGACGCCGTAGATCGTCATCTTCGGCCCGTCCTTGGTCTCGACCACGGTGCCGCGCACGCCGGCCGACCAGCGCTCCAGGCCGCCCGCTTCGGGCAGCACGATATCGGCCATCCAGGCCGGCTCGTCGAGCGAGTACGACAGCGCAAAGATGAACTTGAACTTGGCCAGCGCCGCCAGGGCCTTTTCCGACTGGTAACAGCGCAACACCATGTTGCCGCCCCACGCCAGCATCACCTCGGGCGTGTAATCGAGATGATACTTTTTCGGGTCCAGGATCGCGTCCATGGTGATGTGCGGCGTGTCATGCGCGAACGGGAAGTAGGTCTTGCCGTCGAGCCCCTTCGGCGGAAACTCGAACTTGCGCGGCACCGCCTCGACCTTCGGCGCCACGGTCCCGTCCGCATCGGGCTTGAGCGCCAGGTTGTACGGGGTGCACTTGTGCTGCGGACCGAGATCGCCCTTGCCGCTGCCGGGCACGTCCAGCGCACCGACCAGCATGTTGGCGATGATCATGGCGCAGTGCAGGTGGCCGCCGTGGGTCTGGGTCAAGGCGCCACGGGCGGCCTGCATGCACACCGGACGGTACGGCATCTTGGTGCCTTCGATCTCGATCGTGCTGCCGATCCGTGCCGCGGTGACGAACTCGGTGGCAATCCGCCGGATGATCGCCGCCGGAACGGTGGAGGTCTGTTCCGCCCATTCGGGCGTATAACGCTTGATGCCTTCGTAATAGAGCTGGAAGGCGGGCGTGCCGGTCACCTCGCCGATCTTGCGGCTGCCCCACAGGCCGAGTGCCGTCAGCCGCTCGCGCAACGGCGTCCCCTCACCCGCCGGCACCGGCGCCGCGACGAATGACGGATCGTCGAACGGCTTGGCGCGTGCGTCCGGCACGTGCCACATCATCGGCTTGCCGCTTTGCTTGTCGCGCACGTAATGGCCGTCCGGCCCCACCAAGTAGGGGGCGTTGGTGCGCGATCTCAGGAAATCCAGATCGAATTTCTGCAGCTCGTAGAGTATCACGTGCTGCAGGGCTAGCACGAACGCCAGGTCGGTGCCGGGACGGATCGGAATCCATTCGCCCTTGCTGCCCTCCGCGGTCAGCTTCGGGTCGACTGCCACCACCTTCATGCCCCGTCGCAGCGCCGCGGTGAAATCGCGGGTCAGCCCGGTGTAACCGGCGGTGGCGTGCTCGGTCTGGCCGAGCATGATCAGGTAGTTGGTGTGGATCGGGTCGTAGACCGTGCCGAGGAAATTGCCGAGAAGCAGCGACGAGCCGAAGTGGACCGAGCAGTTCGGGCCGTCGACCTCTATGTAGTTCGGCGTGCCGAACGCCTCGCAGAACTCCATGCCCTCGAGCATGCTGCCGGCACGCGAGAAGCCGTTGAACCACACGAATTTGCGCGGATCGTCGGCACGCACGCGCTTGAGCTCGCGGGCGATGGTGTCGAACGCCTCGTCCCACGAGATCTCAACCCAGCCCGGATCCTGGTCCAGGCCCTTGCGGGGATTGGTGCGCTTGAGCGGCTTCTTGACGCGGTAGGGATTGTAGACGCCCGCCAACGTGGCGTTGCCCCTCACGCACAGTTGGCCCTGGCTTCGCGGACTGGCGGGGTTGCCCTCGATCTTGACCGCCACGCCATCCTTGACGTGGATCCTGGTGCCGCAGGGCGGCAGCACGCATTGACGACACCAGGAGTACACCCACTCGTCCTGCGCGGTCGCCGGCCGGTCGGCGGCCAGCGCGCCGGGCTGGCCGAACAGCCGCGGCGCAGCGCCGAACAACCCGGCGCCGAGCAGGGTCATCGCACCCGCCGCCGTCGTGGATTTCAAAAGATCGCGTCGTGAAACGTCCAGTCTGCCCCTGTCGTCCATAAAACTCCTCCGAAGTCTTGGTTCGGGGGTGGGTAGGAAAAGAACCGGCGCGCTATTCCTCCAGCACCGCTTTGGTCAGCAGGAGCGCGCCGCGATAAAAGTTCGTTTGTGCTTCACGCACGGCCGCGTCACAGAACGCGCCGGCCCAGCGGCGTGGGTGGGCCTCGAGAAAGGCGGTGGCGTCCTGAAACAGGCGCGCTGCCCGGCTCTCGTCGCCCGCCTCCCAGGCCTGCGCCTCGCTGTCGGCCAGGAATCCGAGAAACCCCAGCTCAAGCCCCAGGTAGTCGGCCTGATCGTGGACATCGTCGCACACGGCGGCGCCGTGGTGGCGGTACGCGCGCATGACCTCGCTGACGACGCGGGTGCCCTGCGCATCGCCGACATAGAGGCTTTCGTACGGGGGAACCGGCCCGATGCCGCGCCGCAGCCCGCGAAACAGCCGCACCCAATCCACCGCCAGTTGATGAGCCACGGTCTCGACCTCGAGACCGGCGGTCTCGACCTGGTAGGCGGCAATCGCGTCGAGTCCCGCGCGGGCGCCGGATTGCCCCTCAGGTCCAGCCACCAGCGCGAACATCGGCTCCAGCGACAAGACGCGCAATCGCCGCACTAGCGCGACGTCCGGTTGCCGGTTGAACAGCGCGGCCAGCATGGCGTTCAACGTCGCACGCTGCCGCGCGGCCGCCGCGAATGTGGGCGTTTCACCCATCGATGCATGGAATTCTGCCAACAACCTGGATTCCGCCTTCGTGAGTTCCGCTTTCATGCCGATCCGGCGACATCCGCACGATGCGGCGCTTTGACCCGATCGCGTCCTGCGCGGATACACGATCTTCTGAATTCATCGAAAATTGTGCGCCCGTACACATCGGCTGTACATATCGGAAAACACGCACCTGCTCCGATCCGTAACGGTCCGATGATGCATGCTCGCATGAGCGGGCGCACCCAAGCTCCTGACGTCTTCGAAAGGTACGTCACCTCTGAGCTTGCCAGCACGAACTGGCCATGCCGATGGAAACCGGCGCACCCGGCCACCACATTTTCCTGCGGCCGGGCCGGCGCGGAAGCAACATCCCGATCCGGCTTTGGTGAGCCACACAATTTGGTAATCTGGCGCCAGTCGCGCCATCGACATGCCGCGCGGTTCTGGAAGTCACCTGATCGGCATTCGGCGCCGCTCCATGATTCACCCGACAACGAAAGCAGATTTCATTTTGACGGACCCATCGGCAACGCAATCGGCGGACAGCGCAAGCCACCGGGAACCCGCCCGGATACCGGGCGGCAAGCGGGCGACCCGGCTGTCGTTCTTCATCGCGGGGTTCGGCCTCGCGAGCTGGGCGCCGCTCGTCCCCTATGCACAGGAGCGGACCCAGGCGAGCCCTGCGATGCTGGGGACCGTGCTGCTCTGTCTTGGCTTGGGCGCAATCATCGGCATGCCGACGGCCGGCGCGATGTCGGACAAGATCGGCGCCCGCGTCGTCATCATCGCCGGCTCGGCCGGTCTGGTCGTCGCGCTGCCCT
>JAVBUK010000067.1:0-5124 GCA_031555345.1 Xanthobacteraceae bacterium
CGCCGCTCCTGCAAGTAGGTGGACGCGATCTCGTTGACGATGCGCGCGGCTTTGTCCGGCCGGGAAACCGCCACCTTCATCCGGACGATGTGGCTTGTTCCAACCCGCCGAATGCTCAACTTGCGGCGCAACGTTTCGATCGTCGTTCCGAACGCGAGCGTGGCGTCGTCGACGGTGATCGCCGGCCGGAGATTCATAAGCCGTTTCGCCCACTGCAGCACACCGTCGCGGCCGGAATAAAACTCCGTCTCCCGGGACAGCACGAGGGCGTCGATCGCTGTCGACAAGACCGCACGCCAGCGAAGAATCTCGATCTGGTTCTGGACCAGGGGAATCTCGACGCCGCCGGGCAGCACGACGGCGTCGGGACCGGTCGCAATCTGCCGGTTGTAGACCAGCAACTGGGTCGACGCGGTGTAGGTGGTCGACCGCAGGGCGAGATGGAGCAGCCCGGCCAGAACGCACAGGAGGCAGCACACCCCCACGACGACTCTGTGGCGAACCACACTGAGGAGGCCGTACCGGGGTTTTGGACACATCGGCGCGCGTCGCTCCAGGCGGGCTCCGCGCGTCACGTGCGATCGCACGTCGTCTCCACTCAACGCGTCCATCGACCTCTTCCCCCCGAGCCCGCAGATCGCCGTCGCGACCAGGGGCCGACCCGGTTGATCGGCGCGCGCCGCGGCGAACGAGACCCGCCGGCGCGTGCGGCCGCAGACAAGCTGCCGATCAAAACGCGCCGGAGCCCGCTCGGTTCGCCGACGGTTGCGCGCTTTCGCTCGATCGGGATTTGGTGCGGCGCGAACACCGGCGTTCTGTCTGGTGCCGGCTCCGGCGCGTCTTCGGGGGGCCGGCAGCCCGTCGGGCGAGCGCCGGCCACGCTCCTTCGGGGTTGTTGCCCACCGACGCGGCGCGGGGAGTCATGTCCGGGAATGCCGGCGACGACGGCTGCACGCCGCCTTCGTCAGCCACCAGCTCGGTCGCCGTTTGGATTCGGTTACCTGGCTTCCGGCCACGTTCGCTGGCGGGTCGGCTTCGCCCCTGCCGTCCCGGAGCCGCAATCCGGCCAAGGCCGCCAACAGCGCGCCAAAGCCGCAACCAGTTGCGTGTTGGGGTTCGGCAGTCGCCGGTCGACGCCCCGCGAGGCTGCGCCCGCCGCGAACCCTCCCGCGGCGACGGCCTGGAGGCGGATCAAACGTGCTCGTACTCGCCCTTGCCGGATCGCAGTTTCAGCCGCTCCTTGGCGCGGATGTCGAGCTCCTGTTTGACTGTGACGAACTGGTCCGGCCCGTAGCTTCCGTGCAGAACGCAACCGGCGCCGACCCAGGTATGCTCGTGCAGGACCGTCCCGGGATAGGTCACCACATTGGCGCCGAGCCGGCAGTACCGGCCGATGACGGCGCCGAAGAATTCCCGGCCCGAGGGCCGCGGCTTTCCACCCGCCTGGTCCGCGACATAGACTTCGGTCTGGTTGAACTTGCGATTGGCGGTGATGACCCCCGACCCCACCCGCGCCCCGCACCCCAGGACGCTGTCGCCGAAGAAGATGCCGCACTGCATCTTCGAACCATCCAGACAGATCGACCGCTTGACGTCGGCGGAATGACCCACCACGCAACCGGAGCCGATGTAGGCCTGATTCCGTATGATCGAATGCGACCGCACGCTGACGTTGTTCCTGATTATCAACGGCCCCTCGAGCGTCACGAACGGATGGATCTTCGATCCCTTTCCGATGTAGACCGGTCCCGAAATCGAGACGTGCTCGCTGACCTCGCCGAGGATGCAGTTGTCCTTGAGGCCGACGAAGAGATCGGCGATATTGTTCAGCGCATCGAGCGCGGTCGACCACTTCCGAAGCCAGGTTGCCATCTCCGGCTCGAGCGCGTCATCCAGCAGCTGTTCGATTTCCATGATTCGAGACCCGTTTTGCGTCGCTCCTCGTTTACCCCATCGCCCGGTGCGACTCAACAGCGCCGTGGATCCGCCGCGCCGGGACCGCCGCGGTGTCGACGGGGGCCGTGATTGAGCACGCCGCCGAATCTGCGCCCCGTCGACGCCGTGGCCGTGACGCTGACGCAGGATCCTTGGTCGTTTTCGCACCAGCACGCCGCGGACATTTCGTCCCATTGGCGACGGAAGCGGACGACTCATCCGCATTATTTCAACGGTACCGTGCACGTCCTGCGGTCCTGGACCGTGCAGGAGGTCGGCGGACGCAGCATATTTTCCGGCGACATGATGCGGACCGACTTCGCCTCCTTTCTCTACTGGAAGGAACAGGCTCGGCAGCGGAGCGAGTTCGACTTCTCCGGCGGCGGCGCGGTCGTTTGCACCGACGGCGCCCTGCTGTTGGTGGTGAGCGGCGAGCACACGATCGCTCCGGGCACCCTCGAGTTTCCCAGCGGGCTGGTCGACCGCGGCGATTTCCTGGAAGACGGGCAACTGAACTTCCGTCGTCACGTCGAGCGCGAGGTTTGCGAGGAACTGGCGTTGACGCCCGGCGAAATCGGCCGCCCCGTCCGGCACCTGGCGACGCTCGACCGCGAAACCGTCCAGGTCGTGTCGATTTTTCGTGCCGGATTCGACGGCGGCAGTTTTGTCAGGCGTTGGCGCGAGAACGCCGCCGCCGCGCAAAAGGAGATCGGCGACGTCGTCGCGTTGCATGATGCGCGGGACATGCGCGAGTTCGAGGTTCCGCCGCATGTCGAAGCGGCCGCGTCCCACATCCTGGCGCAGATCGGCCTCGGGGCGTACGCGGCGCCGCGCCGGGACCGCAGGTGACGCGGTGCATTTCACCGGCGGCCGATCCGTCGGCCCGCCGCCGGCGGTGAAAGGGATTCGGAACCAAACAAACACAAATGAATTGCATCACCGCACGCCGGCACCGCATAATATTATCAGGGAAATACCCCGGCGCAGCGGGATCACAGAATAAAACAATATAATGGAATGGCGCACATGGGCTTGACTGAAAGATATAATTTCCTCCTATTCGAGCGAAGGGGCGGACGCTCCTCCCTCCGGTTTCCCCGGCCGCGAGCCGGGATCGCGCGTGGGCATCGCCGACCGGCGCCCGCAGCCGTCGAGGACGGATACGACAACGGGCGCGGGAGGGGAGCGTGAAGCGTGGCATTCCGACCGTCATCATCGAACCACGGACGTTGTTGCGGGAAGGGCTGGCGGCGCTGCTCCAGGACAGCAGCTTCAAGGTCATCGCCTGTCTGGCGTCTGCCGACGCCGCGCCGCAGCTGCCGCCGGGACGGCCCGGCCTTCTGATCATCGGCCTCGGAGGAACGACGGACGATCCGGAGGTCCTCGCCAGGATCTCGGCGGCGGCGCCGGGCTGCAAGGTGGTCGCGGTGGCCGACCGGGCCAGCCAGGCCGCACAGATCGACGTCCTGAAAATCATGCGCAGCGGCGCCGACGGCTACATCCTGAACGTCAAGTCGCGTGACGTCCTTCTCAGGTCGTTGGAGCTGGCTTTTCTGGAGCAGAAGCTGGTCGTCCTCGGCGACAAGTGCGAAACGGCGGACGCCGACCGTGCAACACCGGCCCGCTCCGGCGACGCCCCGCCGCGACCGAACAGGGACTCGCCGGCGCGCGCAGCATTGTCCGAGCGTGAGCTGGATATTCTCGGCTGCCTCGCGGCGGGAGATTCCAACAAGGTCATCGCCCGGAACTGCCGCATCGCGGAATCGACCGTCAAGATCCATCTGAAATCGATCCTGCGGAAGATTCACGTCCAGAATCGCACCCAAGCGGCGATCTGGGCCCTCCGCAACAACCTGGTGGTGCAGCGGGGTTCGCCGCCGGTTGCTCCGATGGAGTTCGCGTCACCCGCCGGCTTGCCGCGTTTGTTGGCCTAGTGTCCCGATTCCGACACTCGGTTCGGATTGCAGTCCACGCGGTACGAACGTCGGACCCTGGACACCCGCGACCCCGAGATGCCGGTGTAGTTTTGGATTTGATGCTCCGATGAAAGCTCGCCGCAAGAGCGATCGGAACGGCAAATCCACCACACTCGGAGAAGCATCGCACATCCGGCCAGCGGCGGGGAACTCGCCCGCATTCGTCCGGGCCGCACCGCCGACGCGCCAGCGGGGGCGCCGAAGCACCATCGCGGGCGCCGATGCGCCAGCGGGGCGCCAGTCCGCCGGTTCAGTCCGGTTTTCCGTCACGGCGCCCGACGGCCGTGGCACCGGCTTCGTCGCCCTCCAAGCCGGGCGCGACCGCCGTCGCCGGCTTCGGCAGGATGACCTCGAACTTGCAGCCCATGCCCCTGGCGTTGTCGATGTAACGGATCCACGACGGCCGAAACCGGAACAGCCGACTGCGCATCAAAGCGACGCGAAACCCGGCGCCGAGCGCGAACCGTCGGCAAAAGAGCGTTCGGATTGTCTTGCGGGTCCGATCGCTCACCGTGGACACTTCTCCACGCATCTGCAGCCCACGGATCTCGCGCCAATGTTCCGTCGGCGCATATACCGCCACCGCGACATGCGGGTCGCGTGCGATATGCCGGCTGTGGGCGCTGCGCGCGGAGGAGAACCAGTGCAAGCCGAGATCGTCGTCGACGTAGTAGAACAACGGGGTCGCCTGCGGCCAGCCGTCGTCGTCGCAGGTCGATAACGTCATGGTGCTCTGGCTGCGCAACAGCCCCAAGGCGATCTCGAGGCGGGACTCCGTACTGTGATCGTCGAAGCTCAAGACCCGTCCTCACCGTTCGCCCGAGCCGCCAGAAGACACCACTCAGTCCATGCCGCTCCAGCGCCGGAACCCGGGCAATTCGACGTCGAAAACGTCCAACACCTTCGCGACGATATGGTGAACCATGTCGCCGATATTGTCGGGTCGGTTGTAGAACGTCAGCATCGGCGGCATGATGATCGCGCCGCACCCCGCCAGGACGTGCATGTTGTGCAGATGGATCTGGCTCAACGGCGACTCGCGCGCCACCAGGACCAGCTTGCGGCGTTCCTTCGACGTCACGTCGGCGGCGCGCAGCAACAGGTTCTCCGCCAGGCCGTTGGCGACAGCCGCCAGCGTCTTCATGCTGCAGGGCGCGATCACCATTCCCTGCGCCTTGAAGGAGCCACTGGCGATTCCGGCGCCGATATCGTC
>JAVBUK010000403.1:0-5060 GCA_031555345.1 Xanthobacteraceae bacterium
CGGCTAGTATCCCGGTTCCGACGTTCGTACGGAGCGGGCCGCGAACTGATACGCACGTCAGAACCGGGACACTAGTGTGGTGGATTTGACGTTCCTATCACCATTGCGGCGGGCTCCTCATAGGAACGTCAAATCCAAAACCACACTAGCATCATCGAGTTGCTAGTGTCCTTGCGGTTCCGACGTTCGTACGGAGCAGGCCGCATACTGATACGAACGTCGGAACCGGGACACTAGGCGTGCGGACGAACACCGGTCATCCACCGGTCACGACATGACCTTGCGGATGGCGTGATCCGGCATCAGACCTGGGTGGCCGGTGCCTGCTGTCCCTGCGCGGCAACGCGCTGTTGGTACAGGCCGACGAAATCAACCGGATCGAGCAGCAGTGGCGGGAAGCCGCCGCTTGTCGTCGACGAGGCGATGATCTCGCGCGCGAACGGAAACAGCATGCGCGGGCATTCGATCATGATCAGCGGCCCGAGATGCTCCTGCGGAATGTTCTGCAACCGGAACAGGCCCGCATAAGTGAGATCGAAGGCGAAAATGGTGGAGCCGTCCGCCTCGGCCTTGCCTTCGATCTTCAGCTCCACCTCGTAATCGGTGGCCGACAGCTGCTGCGGATTGACGTTGATCTGCACGTTGATCGCCGGTTGTGCGGTCCGCTCGATCATCGGGCGCGGCGCGTTGGGATTCTCGAACGAGAAGTCCTTCATGTACTGGACCAGCACGTTGACCTGCGGCACCTGTGCCTGGTCGGTGGTGGGACCTTCGCCGCCATTGGTGGTCATTGACTTCAAATCTCCTTTGGCCCGGTCGGCGCCAGTGCGGCCCTGCGGTGGGTGGGTTGTTCGCGCCCTTCGGGACGGGTGCCGGAACGCGCCGGGCACAGTCTTGCCGTGAGCCACGTCGGCGGCGTGGCTAACATAGCCGGCGGGGGTCGACAAGGACGGTGCGGGTCACGGTTGGTCGGGCGGCGGTTTGGATCGGGGAAGCTTCGGCTGGTCGACTTCGAGCCATTCGTCGGGCGAGAGATCGAGGACGTCGGGACGAGAAGAGGCGTGCGGTCCGGAGGCGTAGCGGCCAATCGTCGCGCCAAGCCAGCGGCGGACCGCTGGCAGCAACAGCAGCCCACCCGCGACGTCCGTGATAAACCCCGGTAATACCAGCAGAATTCCACCGATACCGAGGATCAGCCCGGTGCCCCCATCAATCCTTGCAGTCGCCGGGTCATTGGCCGCCGCGCGAACCTGGGCCAGTCCGAAGGTGCGGCCGACATGGCGCAGCACCAGCACGCCGGCCAACGACGTCAGCATCATCAGGGCCAACGCGGTGAGCAACCCGACGGCGACCGCGACCGCGACAAACACCGCGAGTTCGGCCAACGGCAGGACCAGAAACGCGAAGGTGATCCTTTTACCAAGCGACAATATCGCCGTCCCTGCTTGAGCGCGCCGAAAGAGGGCACTATTTATAGCTATCGGCCGGCATCATGGCCGAAATCCGGGATCGGCCGGGACCGATAAGCCTTTGTATCGACAAAGTACCGTGCCTACATGATAAGCTTCGAGCCGGCCATCAAGGCGATGGGGCCACCCCTTTGATCGGCGGGGTTCGAGGCGGGAGCCGGTGAGAGCATTCACGACGTGTTTGACATCTACACCATCATTTTTCTGGCGCTCGCAGTTTTCATTTTCCTGCGACTGCGCAGTGTGTTGGGCCAGAGGACGGGGCGCGAGCGGCCGCCCTACGACCCCTATTCGGCCCGCGACAACGTCCGTCCGTCGTCCAGCGACAATGTGGTTGCGCTGCCCGGCCGCGGGGCCGACCGGGGCGGCGACAAACCGCATGATGCCGCCGAGCCGGCCGCGCCGGCGGACCGCTGGAAGGGAATCGCCCAGCCGGACACGCCGCTGGCGGCCGGCCTTGATGCCATCGCCGCCGAGATCAAGGACTTCGACGCCGCCCATTTCACCGTCGGGGCGCGCGCCGCCTACGAGATGATCGTCATCGCGTATGCGGAAGGCGACCGCAAAACGCTCAAGAACCTGCTTTCCCACGATGTCTATGACGGGTTCGAGGCGGTGATTCGCGACCGCGAGGGTCGCGGCGAGACCGCCGAGACCAAGTTCGTGTCGATCGACGCCACCGACCTCACCGCGGCCGAAATGCGTGGCCATACCGCACAGCTCACGGTGCGGTTCACGTCGAAGATCATTTCCGCCACCCGCGACCGGGGCGGCGAGGTCATCGACGGAAGCCTCGAAAAGGTCACGGAAGTCATCGACGTCTGGACGTTCGCGCGCGACAGCTCCTCCCGCGATCCGAATTGGAAGCTGGTTGCGACCGAAGCCGGCCAGTGACCGGGAGGACCGGTGCGGGCGCCTCCGGTTTTCTGGGCCGCTTCGGCGGTAGCGATTGTCGCGGCCGCATCGGCGTTCCTGGCCGTGGTGACCGAATCCGCCATCAGCGCTCGGCGCCTCGGGCGCCACCCGGTCGCCGACGGGCCCCAACCCCATTCGAGCCAATCGCAGCGGCCGCCGGTGGCCGGCCCGCCCGGCCCGCTCAGGATTCCCGGTTCACAAATCGAGCCGGTGGATTGGAGTTCCCTCGACGGCTGGGCCGATGACGATCACGTCGCCGCGCTGGCGGCCTTTCAGGTCAGTTGCCGGCCGATCATCCGTGCCAGACCGGCCAAGAAGGTGCGGGCCCTGGATGGTGCGCTGCGGCAGGCCTGCCGGCATGCGGTTGCCCTGCGGGCGCCGACCAAGCCGGCGGCGCGGGCTTTTTTCGAGCAGAACTTTCGGCCGGCCCGCATCACCCGGCTGGGCGACAGTGCCGGGTTCCTGACCGGGTATTACGAGCCGGTGGTCGAGGGGTCGCGCTTCCCCACCGGCATCTTCCGCGTGCCGATTTATCGCCGGCCCGATGACCTGGTGCCGCCCGCCAATGCCACCGTGGGATCGGGCTTTCCCAACAGTGGGGCCTCGATGCGCCGGACCGCCGACGGCAAGTTGGTGCGCTACTATGATCGCGGCGAAATCCTCGATGGGGTGCTCGACGGCCGCCATCTGGAAATCTGCTGGATCAAGGACCCGACCGAAGCGCTGATCATCCAGATCCAGGGCTCCGCGCGCGTCAAGCTCGAAGACGGCACGATGCTTCGGATCAATTACGACGCGCACAACGGTTATCCGTACGTTCCGGTCGGCCGCATCCTGATCGACCGCAACATCATCCCGCGCGAACAAATGTCGATGCAGCGTATCCGCGATTGGATGCGCGACAATCCGGACGAGGCCGAACAGGTCCGGCGGCAGAACCGCTCCTTCGTGTTCTTCCGCATTGTCGGGTTGTCCAACGACGGCGAGGCACGCGGCGCCCAGGGAGTGCCGCTCACCGCCGGCCGCTCGATCGCGGTCGACAAGATCCTGCACGCCTACGGGACGCCGTTTTTCATCGAGGGGGACTTTTCGCCGACGAACGAGCAGGCGAAAGCCGGATTCCGCCGCCTGATGATCTCGCAGGACACCGGATCCGCGATCATCGGCCCGGCGCGCGCCGACATCTACTGGGGTGCCGGCGATACGGCCGGCCGCATTGCGGGCCGCTTGCGTCATCCGGGCCGGTTCACCATTTTGATCCCGCGTGAGCTCGATCCGGTGGCGGCCGGCGCCTTGATGCCGATACCGCCGGTCAAACCTCCAACCAAGCCACCGGTGCCGCAGCGACCAACCGGCCGCCGCCATCCCTGAGGACGATCTGCGTTCCCCGGGCCGCGGGCCGCGGTTGCGGGCCATGACGAGAAACCGGCCGTGACCAAGACCCCGAGACCGCTGCCGCGCCGCAGCGTGAGACAGCTCAGCGAAGACGACCGGCGCGTCTGGAATGCGGTGGTGCGTTCGATCAAGCCGCTGCGGCGCCGCGCGCCCGCGCCCGATCTCGCCGACGCCGTACCGAACACCAAGCCCGCCAAGGCGCATGCGGCGCCGAAAAGCACGCCGAACGCGCCGGCCGGCGAGACGCGTCGCGCGAGTTTGCCCGGACCGGCCAGCCCGGCCTTGGCGCCGCTGCCGCGCCGCGAGCGGCAACGGATCGCCCGAGGAGGCCTCGCCCTCGAAGCGCGAATAGACCTGCATGGCCTGACCCAGTCCGAAGCCCATGGGGCGCTGGTCCGGTTTCTGCGCCGGGCGCAGGCCGACGGGGTCAAATTCGCCCTGGTGATTACCGGCAAGGGCGGCTTGGCAGAGCGTGGCGTGTTGCGCCGCCAGGTGCCGCTGTGGCTGAGGCTGCCGGAGTTTCGATCCTACGTGGTCGGCTTCGACGATGCTCATTCGGCTCACGGTGGCCGAGGGGCGTTTTACGTGCGCATCCGGCGGCCGCGCAATGCTTCCGACACTCGCTCGTAGGTTGTGATTGTCAGGATCGCCTTAACCCCTGGCCTGAAACCCGACCGCTTTCCGCGCCGTCGGCAACGCTCGAGCAAGGATTACCGGCGACAATCGCCCGATGAAGGAGGCGGTCAGATGATTCCAACGACGGAGCGCCGGACCGGAACCGAACGCCGGAACAGCAATGGTGCGGCGACCCGCCCGGACGCGTTCGGGCGCGAGCGGCGGGTGAGTGTGCGGCGGGTGAGCGTCGAGCAGGAAAAGGCCGATGTTGCTGCATGGCTGCGCGAGTACCGGCGCTGGACCCAGACCGGTTGTTGCGCTCCGACGCGCAACGACGGCATCGAATGGGGCGGCAAGGATCAGGCCAGCCACTGAACGAGGCTTTCCGCTATCCGGGATAGCGGGGCGGGATCCCCCGATCACCGGCCGCTTCGCCGCGTGCTACCGCCAGGACAGGGTTTGACGCAGGCGAAGCCGGGGGGCGATTCGTATGCGAATGATGTGGTGTGCCCGCGTTCGCGCGGACGGTGAGGTGCGCCCGGCCGAGAGTGCAGGTGACGAGAACAAGTCGACGGGGGCTGCCCAGCATACGGCAATCCGGCAGAAGTCATCCGCGCATGGGATCGCGCGTTCGCAACATCTCGGCAGCAATGCGATGCATGACAG
>JAVBUK010000390.1:0-4875 GCA_031555345.1 Xanthobacteraceae bacterium
ATCGCCGCGATCTTCGGGGCGCGGAAGTAGAAGCGGCGGTAGAACTCCTCCACCGACCGGTGGATCTCGGTGTGGCTCAGGTGCGGATAGCCCAACGGCGCCATCTGAACCCCGGATTGGTCGATCAGCTCCGCATTCGCTTGGTCGAGCCACCCGTTTTCCAGCGCCTGCCGGTGCAGGAACGTGCCCGGATAGGGTGCGGCGAGCGACACCTGAATGGTGTGCGGGTTGATCTCGGTGGCGAAGCGGATCGTCTCCTGGATCGTCTCCTTGGTCTCGCCCGGCAGCCCGAGGATGAAGGTGCCGTGGATCATGATGCCGAGTTCGTGGCAATCCTTGGTGAAGCGGCGCGCGGCGTCGACCAACAGACCTTTCTTGACGTTGTGCAGGATCTTCTGGTTGCCGGATTCGTAGCCGACCAACAGCAACCGCAGCCCGTTGTCACGCAGGACCGCGAGGGTCTCGCGCTTGACGTTGGCCTTGGCGTTGCACGACCAGGTGATCCCGAGCTTGCCGAGTTCGCGCGCGATCGCCTCGACCCGCGGCGCGTCGTCGGTGAAGGTGTCGTCGTCGAAGAAGATCTCCCGGACCTGCGGAAACGCCTGCCGGGCCCAGCGAACCTCCTCGATCACGCTACCCACACTGCGCGCCCGATAGCGGTGGCCCCCGATCGTCTGCGGCCACAGACAGAAGGTGCAGCGCGACTTGCACCCGCGCCCGGTGTAGAACGACATATAGGGGTGTTTGAGATAGCCGATGAAGTACTTCTCGATTTCGAGGTCGCGCTGGTAGATCGGCGTGGTGAACGGCAGCGCGTCCATGTCCTCCAGGACGGCACGCCCCTCGTTGTGGACGATCACGCCGGCCTTGTTGCGGAACGACAGCCCGGCGATCCTGCCCCAGTCGCGTCCCTCGGCCATTTCCTTGACCGTGAAGTCGAACTCGTCGCGGGCGACGAAATCGATCACCTCCGCAGACTTCAGGCTCTCGTCCGGTTGCACCGTGACCTTGGCTCCGACCAGCCCAGCCTTGAGGTCGGGATTGGCAGCCTTGAGCGCGGCGATCGCCTTGACGTCGTCGGGAAACGACGGCGAGGAGGTATGCAGCACGGCGAGGTCAAAATCCTTCGCCCGCGCCTGCAGGTCGGCCATCCGGATGCCGTGAGGAATCGAGTCGACCAGCTTGGAATTCGGAACCAGCGCGGCCGCCTGCCCGAGCCAGGTCGGAAACCAGAACGAACGGATTTCGCGCCGCGCCTGATAGCGCGACCCCGCTCCTCCGTCGAAACCGTCGTACGACGGGGCCTGCAGAAACAGTGTACGCATCACGACCGACCTGGATGAGAGTCCTGGATCAACGTTCCACCCGACATAACGCGGTACCGGTAGCCTTTCCAGCTTATCTTTCCGCCGAAAAAGCTGGCGAGGTAGATCGCGAGTTCCAGCGCGTCGTTCAACGGAACGAGCCAATACGGCTGACGCGGCAGCCGATAGACCTTTTCGATGGCAAAACAAAGGGCCGACCGCAACATCACCGCCGCGGCCAACGCCAGGGCACCGCCGCCGGCGCCGCACAGCCAGCCCAGCAGGGCAAACGGCAGCGGATTGGTGATGATCGAGCCGATATAGCCCACCGGATCGATGCCCCGGATGGTTCGGGCCGAGCGGATCTGGTGGCGCAGCAGCTCGCCAGCGTTGCGGTGAACGCAGACGTGGCCGACCAGCTCCGGCGCAACAACGATTTCCTGTCCGGTGGCCCGCACCGCCTCGCCGAGTGCGTAGTCGTCGGCGAGGCAGTCGGCCAGCGGCGCAAACCCTCCGATCCGATTGAGCGTATCGCGACGCAGCGCGACGGTCGCGCCGAAACACGGACGGGCGAGGCCCAAGGTCATCGCGACCACGGCATTGGGCAGGAAATGCGTATTGGTCGAGATCGCCGCCAGTCGCGGCCACAGGCCCTTGGTGCGCGCAACACCGTAGTACAGGCAGGTCACGGCCCCGACCCCCGGCCGCTGCAATGCCCCGACGATGCCGGCCAGGTAGTTCTCATTGACCTCGATATCGCCGTCCGACAGCACCACCACATCGTGGCGTGTCAGCGTATTCATGTTGATCAGGTTGGAAACCTTGCGGTTGGTGCCGTGAATGCGCCCATCGATCTTGAGGTCGATCACCGTATCCGGAAACGCGGATCCGAGCTCCCTCACCACCTCGATCGCGCGGTCCGCCCGATCGTGCACCCCGAACACGATTTGCAGCGCGCCGCCATAGGCTTGGCGGCAAAAGGGCATCAGTCGCGCCCGCAGGCCGGGCTCCTCCCCGCACAACGGCTTGAGCACGGTGACCGATTCGCAGACCGTGGGCGCCGCACGGGACCGCCGACCCGAACGAACCGTCAGAACGATCGCCAACAGCGTATAGAGGCAACCCAGCACTGCACCCACGATGCAGAAATTGGCAAACAACCCCAACACCAGCCGCAATTCTTCATCCATTCCAATCTTCACCCGTAGGTACGAACCGGAAAACAATTCGCCGCGCGATTCCGCTCTGCCTCATCGGAATGATCGGCAAAATCAACGATTCAACGATTTCCCCCGGCGACATCCCCAGCGGCACACCCGGGTCGGACCACGGTTGCCGCACGGTCACACTACTATTTCTATTCAGGTCCGCCTGCCATTGCGAACGATCAATACCCACATTGCGATCGGAGAATGCAGCGCCTCAAAAACCGGTCAGATCCTGCATGGCACCGGGCCCGGCGGATGGCCCTTCGAGGCCCGGATCCGCCGGTTTCGTACCAGACTCGGTACGTCCGCCTACCTCCGCGGAACTGGAGCCGCACCGGCGCCGTCATTGGCGGCAGTCGTCTGGCGAGACGGGAACGCCTTGAAGAATTGACCTCGCCTGCCCTGTTCAAAGCCGTGATCGTACAGGGATTTCATGTAGTCCGGATCGAATGCCCCACGCGTCTTGTTGTCGAACCCCGCATCGACCAGCGCCAGGTTGAAATCGACCTTGTCGCGCTGCGCCGCCTGGTAAAACAGAACCAGATCCATCCGCGCCCCCATCTGCTGCGAAAGCCAGATCGATCGACCCAAGATGGTTGCCAACATCCGCCGAGGCGGCGCGAACTCCGGTGTCGCCTTGCCGTTCAGGATGATAAACAGCTTGGACATCGGCAGCCTGTGGGTGCTTGCCGGGTCCAGATAGGATTCGGGCGCAACATACAGCGGACCGTTGACCCCGCCATCGACGTGCATTTCCTGGAACCGGCGGCCGTTGGCGTCGACGGCGATGTAGACCGGCGGGAACGCGCCCGGAACGCTGGCGGAAGCCAGCAGCACGCTGCGGAACAGAGCCAAAGCGTCCTGGCCGCCCTTGGCCGCGATCGCCCCCATGTTCCAGATCACCCCCCGGCCCGCGTCCAGGTTGGTGGTCTGGACCAGCAGCCGCCGCCCTTGCCGGTGCTGCGCGGCGATGTCCGCCAGCAGTTCGGCGGTCACATTCTTGTCGATCAGGCGCTTGAGTGGCCAGGTGTCGACCAGACTCTCGGGCGTCGGGTTCATTTCGAAAATGTCCGCGGCGCTGATGCTGGTATAGGCCTCGCGCATTGCGGCATCGTACTTCGGACCCGCGAAGGCATAGCCAGCCATCAGGGCTCCGGTGCTGACCCCGATGATCACTGGAAAGTCGGGCCGCTTTCCGGATGCGGTCCAGCCGGCGAGGAATCCGGCACCGTAGGCTCCGTCTTCTCCCCCCGACGACAACGCGAGCCAGGGCCCCGGCGTTGCCGGGATGGCGCGGACATAGTCCTGCACCGAGTTCGACCAGAAGCGCACACCGGAAAATCCCGGCACTTCGGCGGCCAGTTGATCCTGCTCGCTGAATTCGGGACGCGTCAGCACCGGCTTGGCAGCCGACGGTACGGCCATCGTGGGCCGTGGGCGCGGCTTGTTACGGACGTGCCGGACGCCCGTCTTGGTGTTGGATTTGTGGGGGGTGGCGCTCGGCCGATATTCGGCCAACTCCTGGCAGTCCGGCACCGGGTGATTGTTGATCCACTTTGCCGGACCGAAAGGCACGGCACAGGCGCCGGCGTCCAGCGGCCGCCACCCCGCCTTCGATCCGTTCGCCGCGTCGAACATCAGCAAGCCGCCAACAGCGAACACCGTCATCGCCAGGACGTTGCACTTTTCCCGCGCACTCATCGCTTTTACTACCCCTTGTACCACCTCTTGGCCTGTCCGGTTTTCGACCACCTTTATGTAATGACTTTGCACCGCCGAGGTCCCCTTCCGCGTTCATTTGGCGTTAACGGCACAGACGAAACGGTGTTCAAGAACCACTTTTTCTTTTTTTTACCGTGACAACGCCACACCCGGCACCGCAAGGCCCACCGTAACCGGCTCTCCGGGCGGGAACCGGCGCGTGCCCGAACCCGCTGGCACTTCCGCTTGCCGATCCAGGAGTATCCGGGTAGGGTTCGCGACGATCACCTACACCGTTTCCAGGAACCCTCATGCCAGTCCGCGACAACGTCGTTCAGGCAATCGGACAAACGCCGCTGATCAAGCTGAACGGCCCCTCGGCCGCGACCGGATGCACCATCCTGGGCAAGGCGGAGTTCATGAACCCCGGTCAGTCGGTGAAGGATCGCGCCGCCCGGGCGATCATCCAAGACGCCGTGGACAAGGGCGAGCTTCGGTCCGGTGGCGTCATTGTCGAGGGCACGGCGGGCAACACCGGGATCGGCCTTGCGCTGGTCGGCAATGCGCTCGGCTTTCGCACCGTCATCGTCATCCCGGAGACGCAGAGCCGGGAGAAGAAAGCCATGCTGCGGCTGTGCGGGGCGGAAGTCGTCGAAGTCCCG
>JAVBUK010000199.1:0-8969 GCA_031555345.1 Xanthobacteraceae bacterium
TCCAAGCCGCGATTCGGCGCCCCGGGGCGCCCCGGAGCCGCGCAGTTGTCGCCCGTACGCACCGCGCACTGCGGGACGTCGCGGCCGTTCACGAGGGAAAAGACGACGACATGACCCGACCGCGATCGTCACCGCTCGCCCATCGGCAAATCGGCACCGTGGTGATCGCCGCGATTGTCGGCCTGACCTCGCCGGTACGGGCAGCCGCGGCCGGCGAGGGCACCGAAACGGTGTCGCCGCCCGACGTCGTTTCCGGCGCCCTCCTGCCGGCCGAGCGGGCGACGGCCTGGAACCCCGGGTTGACGGGCGCAGGCGGCATTCCGGTTCGATCGACGGTCTGTTCGACGCTCACACCGCGGGGCGGCGGGCAGGACGACACGGTGCGGATCCAGGGTGCCATCAACGCCTGCCCGAGCGGTCAGGTGGTGCAGCTCACCGCCGGCACTTTCCTGATCAATGGCGGCAACTACCTGCTGCTCAACCGGAGCGTGACCGTTCGGGGCGCCGGACCGGGCCGGACGATCCTGGCAAAAACCGATGGCGCCAAGCCCTTTCACGACGCGGTCGGCGCCAAGCCGTCGCCGCTGATGGTCGTGGGCCCCGGTCTGTTCTCCACCAACGGGGAGAACACCGACGTCGTCCGCTCCGTCGATCTCACCGCGGACGCGGCCAAGGGTGGGTACGTGGCGAGTGTCGCGAGCACGGCCGGCCTCGCAGCGGGCCAGATCGTCCTGTTGGACGAGGCGTCCGGTGCCGGCTGGCGCACGGATTCTCAAGGGCGCGGCGAGATCTGGGCGTCCTCGGACGGGCGGGTGGTGTGGCAGAAGCACAATCCCGCCCTCCGCTATGTCGACGATTTCGCCGCCGACGCCTTCCCGACCACCCCCGGCAGCGCCGGCTCGTGGTTTTCCCGGCCGGACCGGCCGACCGCCGAGGTCAAGCAGATCGCGTCGGTGTCGGGAAACACCGTCACCTTCACCACGCCGGTCCACATACGGTATCGGACCAGCCACGCCGCCCAGCTCTCCCGCTACGGACGGCCGCATGTCAAACAGGCCGGCGTCGAAGACCTGACGCTGACCGGAGGTGACGCAGGAAACCTGAGATTCCAGTGGGCCGCGCTGTCCTCGGCCAGGAACGTGGAAAGCACCGCCTGGCATGGCGAGGGCGTCGCCGTCCACGGCTCGTTTCGGGGCGAGCTGCGCGAGTTCTACGTTCACGACGCGGCCTGGGCTCAGCCGGGCGGCGGCGGGTACGGCATCAGCCTGTCGGCGGGAACGGCGGAGGTGCTGATCGAGAACGGCATCGTGGTGAAAGCCAACAAGCTCATGGTGGCGCGATCGGCCGGAGCGGGCTCGGTGATCGGCTACAACTATATGGACATGGGTTATATCAATACGCAGGGCAGTTGGATCGAGGCCGGCATCAACGCCAGCCACATGGTCGGATCGCACCATGTGCTGTTCGAAGGGAATTACGGCCACAATGCCGACAGCGACAACACCCACGGCAACAGCGTCCATCATACGTTCTTCCGCAATCACCTGCGCGGCATCCGGGCGCCGTTCGACAACCAGGCCGGCGGCCGGATCGACGACGCCGCCCAGCCCCGCAACGGACCGCGGCGCTGTGTCGGGTTGATGGCCCATTCGTACTGGATGTCGTTCGTGGGAAATGTCCTCGGGGCCGCCGGTCAGATGGACGGCTGGGCCTACGAGACCAGCTTCGCGAGCGGCAAGCCGGGCGTCTGGATGCTGGGGTGGGACGCGGTGCGCCCCTATCCGGTCGACGCCCGGGTTGCGGCCACCACGCTGCGCCACGGCAATTTCGACTACCTCACCAACCTGGTCAACTGGGACCCGGCCATTCCCGGCCGGGTGTTGCCGGATTCCCTGTATCTGGCGCGACGGCCGGCTTTCTTCGGGGCGGGGCGCGGCTACGTCTGGCCCTGGGTGGATCCGACGGCGGAACCCAGGCTTCACGTGCTGCCGGCCAAGGCGCGTTACGACGCCGGAACCCCGTTCGTTCAACCGTGACCGGCCGGCGGCGACGCCGGTGCGTCGACGGTATTCGTGATTAACCAACGTATTATCGAACGCGTGAGTTTTCACGCGTCTCGTGTATACCGGATATTGAATCAAACCACCGAGGTGTTGTGAGATGCGTGTATTGGTGACCGGACATCGAGGCTATGTCGGCACTGTTCTGACGCCAATGCTGCTGCAGGCGGGCCACGAGGTGGTCGGTCTCGACAGCGACCTTTATGCCCGATGCACGTTCTCGCAGGGCGGTCCGCTGAGCGACGTCGCGACGATCTGTAAGGATACCCGCGACGTCGAGTTGACGGACTTCCACGGCATCGACGGCATCGTGCATCTCGCCGCGCTGTCCAACGATCCGCTCGGAAACCTCAAGACGGGCCTCACCGACGAAATCAATCATCGCGCCAGCGTCCGGATCGCCGAACTGGCCAAGCAGGCGGGGGTCGGCCGCTTCGTGTTCGCGTCGTCCTGCAGCAATTACGGCAAGGCGGGCGAGGGCATGATCGACGAGACCGGCGCGCTCAACCCGGTGACCGCCTACGGCGAGTCCAAGGTGGCGACCGAAAGATCCGTTTCCCGGCTGGCCGGCGACGGCTTCTGCCCGGTCTACCTGCGGCCGGCGACGGCTTACGGCGTGTCGCCGCGGTTGCGCTTCGACATCGTGCTGAACAACCTCGTCGCCTGGGCGGTGACGACCGGAAAGATCCACATGAAGTCGGACGGGACGCCGTGGCGTCCGATCGTGCATGTCGAGGACATCTCGCGCGCGTTCATCGCCGCGCTCGAAGCGCCGGCGGAAGCGGTGTTCAACGAGGCGTTCAACGTCGGCCAGACCGCCCACAACTATCAGATCCGCGACCTGGCGACGATCGTCGCCGGAATCGTGCCCGGGTGCGAGGTCGATTTTGCCGACGATGCCGGCCCGGATACGCGCTCGTATCGTGTGAGCTTCGAAAAGATCCGCACCAGGCTGCCGCAGTTCAAGCCGCAGTGGGACGCCGCGAAGGGCGCCGAGCAGCTGTACAAGGCGTATGTCGCGGCGGGCATCACCCTCGACGACTTCGAAGGTCCGCGCTACCAGCGCATCGGCCACATCAAGAAGCTGCTGGCCGAGGGAATTCTGGACACCGACTTGCGACACACCCGGGCGCGAAGCGCCGAGCCGGGCAGGGCGGCCTGAGCGGCGCGCCCGGGCCGGTGCCGCAAGACGAGTTGGTTCGACACTTTCATCGAGCAGGGTCGCGGGCATTGGCGGGTTGCGCGGACATCGACGGCGTCGGAACCGAGATCTTCGCGCTGGCCGCGAAGATCTTTCCGTTCTGCCGCAGCATCACCGGCGACGGCGTCAGGCAGACGCTGCGTGAAGTCGGTGCGCACATCGCCATCGATATCCACGAAGTGCCGACCGGAACGGCGGTGCTGGACTGGACGGTCCCGCGCGAATGGAACATTCGCGACGCCTACATCAAGAACGAGCGTGGCGACAGGATCGTCGACTTCCATCGCTCGAATCTGCACGTCATGAGCTACAGTGTGCCGGTCCGCCGGCGTCTGTCGCTGGCCGAGCTCAAGCGGCACGTCCACACCTTGCCCGACCAACCGGACCTGATCCCCTACCGGACGTCCTATTACCAGGAGAATTGGGCGTTCTGCATGGCTCACCGTCAGCTCGAGAGCCTGCCCGAAGGGACCTACGAGGTGTCGATCGATTCGAGCCTCGCCGACGGACACCTCACCTACGGCGAGTTTCTGCACAAGGGAGAAACCGACGACGAGTTTCTGCTGTCCGCTCACGTCTGCCACCCTTCGCTCGCCGACGACAATTGCTCGGGCATCGCGCTGCTGACGCGCCTCGCCGAGCGGATTGCGCGCACCAAGACCCGTTACAGCTATCGGTTCCTGTTCGCGCCCGGCACCATCGGGGCGATCACGTGGCTGGCGCGCAACCAGGACAAGGTCTCCCGCATCAAGCACGGGCTGGTGGTCTCCATGGTCGGCGACGGCGGGGGGCCCGCATACAAGAAGAGCCGGCGCGGGAACGCCGACATCGACCGGGCCTTCGGCCAGGTGTTGCGCCATTCGGGATCGGCGTCCACCGTTCTGGAGTTCTCGCCTTACGGCTACGACGAACGGCAATACTGTTCGCCGGGCTTCGACCTGCCGGTCGGCCTGTTCCAGCGCAGCGTGTTCGGCACCATTCCTCAGTATCACACCTCGGCCGACGATCTCGATTTCATCCGGCCCGAGCACCTGGCGACGTCGTTCCGGCTGATTTCGGAGACGATCGACGCGATCGAAAGCAACGGGATCTACTGCAACACCGTCATGAAAGGGGAGCCGCAGCTCGGGAGGCGCGGCCTCTATGGCGCCATCGGCGGGCGGCCGGATGCCGGCGCGATCAACATGGCGATGTTGTGGATATTGAACCTGTCCGACGGAACGAATTCCCTGCTCGATATCGCCGAGCGGGCAAACGTGCCGCTTCCGGCCATCCGGAACACGGCGGAGCTGCTGATCCGGCACGACCTCCTGAGACCGAGCGAGCGCATGTAGCGACGGCATCCGTCAGGTGGCGAAAGCCGGCCAGGCGAAGTCCTTGACGGAAATCGTCGTGACCGACGGCGGCCCCCTTATGCCGAAGGCGGGATCGTCGTGACGGGTGCCGGTTGCAGCCGCCGGCGCGTGAAATTCCGAAATCAGGTAGGGGACGCGCGGGTGGTCGCTCGAGCTGATGAACCCGTAGGCGAACCTCCGGGAACATAGAGCTGCCGGCCATTTTCGGCCGATGGTTCGAAACCGCGCCATTGCCGGAACGTCGGCGAGTCCGCCCGTCGGACCTCATGGTCGGCCGCCCTCGAAGTCATGCCTCGGGCATCACGTTGCCGCCGCAGACCGGCACGCGGACGCCGGTGATGAACGAGGCGAGATCGGAGGCCAGGAACGCGATCATGTTGGCGACGTCCTGGTCGTAGCCGCGTCGCCGCAGCGGGACGCCGCGCTCGTAGTCCGGCTGCACCTCGTCGCGATCCTTGCGGTCGTAGTCGGTGATCACCCATCCGGGCGCGACCTGATTGACCGTAACGCCGTTTTCGCCGAGCTCCCGCGTGAGCGACCGCATCATGCCGTCCATCGCGCACTTGGCCGCCGTATAGGGCGCGCGATCGACCAGCGCCTGGCTGGTGACCTCGGTGTTGAGGGAGATGATGCGGCCCCACCGGCGAGCCATCATCGGTTTGGCGAACACCCTGGCGGTCGCCCAGGCCTGGAGCACCGACGACCGGTACACCCGTTCGAACTGATCGGCGCTCTGGTCGACGACCGGGCCCTTGTCGAACCAGGTCACGGCGTTGTTGACCACGATGTCGACCGACCCGAGCGCGGCTTCGATCTCCGCGCGCATCGACGAGACGGCGTCGACATCCGCGACGTCGCCGGAGACGATGCAGGCGGCGCTGCCCATGCCGGCCAGCTCGTCGCGCAGCCGCCGCGCCGCCGTGCCGTTGGTGTGGAAGTGAATGGCGACCTTGGCACCGCAGGCGGCGAGGGTGCGTGTGGTGGGCCGGCCGAGTTCGCCGGTGGCACCGGTGACGAGTGCCACCCGTCGCGACAAGTCGATCGACAACGGCGACCGGGGCGGGGTCGACCCGGCCGGATCGTCGGGCAGCGGTCCCAACGTCCGGCGGCGGATCCGGCGCGCGACCGCGGACAGGATGCGCATGTTCAATACCCCCGTTCGGCGCATCCGGCGGTGCCGGAACGCCCTGGATCGGCGACGCGGTTGGTTCGCGCCGAGCGCAAGCGTCGACGCAGGCGTCGACCGATAATATCTAAATTCATTCCCAATATTTTGTTGGAGAAATGAACATAAAGACCAATAATTAACCTTACACCGGCATTAACCAGACGACGGGGCGTCGGGATTTACTATGGCCGGCGAAGATGCTTCAAATTTCCCATAGTTTCGCGCTATCTAGAAAGCTGCGCGAATGCACGCAACCCGCTCTCACATCACGCGACACAGCCAATGAACGCCCATTCCGTCCCCCACCCGGTCGCGTCGAAGACCGTCCATGCCCGCTGCCGATTGTGCGGCCGCCCACTCCGGACGACATTTGTCGATCTCGGGATGTCGCCGCTCTGCGAAAGCTTCCTCACCGCGGAACAGATCGACCAGATGGAGCCGTATTATCCGTTGCACGCCCAGGTCTGCGACGAATGCTTCCTGGTGCAACTCAAGGAATACGTGAAGCCCGAGGATATTTTCACCGAGTACGCCTATTTTTCCTCGTATTCGACGACCTGGGTCGAGCACGCGCGCCGGTATTGTGAAATGATCAAGGCCCGGCTCGGTCTGGGCGCCGGCAGCCTGGTGTACGAGATTGCCAGCAACGACGGCTACCTTCTCCAGCATTTTCTGCCGCTCGGCGTGCCGGTGATGGGCATCGAGCCGGCCGCCAACGTGGCCGAGGCCGCCAGGCGGAGGAACGTTCCGACGCTGGTCGAATTCTTCGGCCTCGCGCTCGCCCGGCGACTGGTGTCCGAGGGCCGGCCCGCCGACCTGATCGTCGGCAACAACGTGCTCGCCCAGATCCCCGACCTCAACGATTTCACCGCCGGCATGGCCCACCTGCTGGCGCCGCAGGGCGTGATCACCCTCGAGTTTCCGCATCTCGAGCGGCTCATCGCCGAGAACGAGTTCGACACGATCTACCACGAGCATTTTTCGTATTTTTCGCTGGTCACCATCGACCGCCTGGCCGCACGGCACGGGCTCAAGGTGTTCGACGTGGAACAGATCGCGTCGCACGGCGGGTCGCTGCGCGTCTATCTCTGTCGCGCCGACGCCGCGCACGCGGTCTCCGTGCGGGTGGCGACGCTGCTGGATCACGAACGCAGGATCGGGTTCGAAGACATCGCCACCTATGCGCGGTTCGCCGCCGGCGTTCACCGGACCAAACGCCGGCTGGTCTCGCTGCTGGTCGAGTGTAAGGAAAAGGGGGCGCGGTTGTGCGGGTACGGGGCGCCGGGCAAGGGCAACACGCTGCTCAACTACTGCGGCATCGGCACCGATTTCCTCGACTTCACCGTCGACCGCAATCCCTACAAGCACGGGCGTTACACCCCGGGCATGCACATTCCGATCCTGCCGGTGTCGGCCATCGACGAGGCGCGGCCGGACTACCTGCTCATTCTGCCGTGGAACCTGAAGCAGGAAGTCGTCGAACAGATGCGGCACGTCGGCGAGTGGGGCTGCAAATTCATCGTGCCCATTCCGAACGTGGAAATCATCGACCCGCGGGAGATCGCGTCATGAAGGTTGTGCTGTTCTGCGGAGGGCTCGGGACCCGGATTCGCGAATATTCGGAGAGCATCCCCAAGCCGATGGTGCCGATCGGCCACCAGCCGATCTTGTGGCATGTGATGCAGTACTACAGCCAGTACGGTCACCGCGACTTCATCCTGTGCCTCGGCTACAAGGCGAACGTCATCAAGGACTACTTTCTCAACTACCGACAGGCCGCCGCGGCCGACTGCGTCATTTCGGGATTCGGCAAGAACATCGAGATCATCGGCGACCAGCCGCCCGATTGGCGCGTCTCGCTGGTGGATACCGGAACCTGGCGCAACATCGGCGAACGCCTGATGGCGGTCAAACACCTGGTCGAGGGCGAGGAGATGTTTCTCGCCAACTACAGCGACGGCCTGACCGACGTTCCGTTGCCGGACATGATCCAGCGCTTCAAGGAGAGCAGGAAGCTCGCCTGCTTCATCGCCGTTCATCCGCCGATCAGTTTCCATCTGGCGGAATTCGACGGCCAGGGCTGCGTGCAGCGGATACGGTCGAGCCAGGAGTCGGAAATATGGATCAACGGCGGGTTCTTCATCTTCCGTAATGAAATTTTTGATTTCATCAAGGAAGGCGAGGAACTGGTGTTCGAGCCGTTCAACCGGCTGATCGAAGGCGGTCACCTCATGGCCTACAAGTACGAGGGGTTCTGGCGGGCCATGGACACGTTGCGGGACAGGCAGCTTCTGGAGGAGATGGTGGAACGGGGCGAGACGCCCTGGCGTCCGCAGGTGCTTCCGGCGGTCAAGGCCGCGTGATGAAGGCGTTTCCGCTGGCCGAGACCGGACGACGGTTGTCGATCCTCTGCCTGGGCGCGCATTCGGACGACATCGAGATCGGCGCGGGAGCGACGCTGTTGAGCCTGAGGGACCGCGGGACCGAGCTCGCCGTCCACTGGTGCGTCCTGAGCGCAGGGGGCGCGCGCGAGACCGAGGCCAGGCGGTCGGCCGCGGACTTTCTGGCGACCGTCGCCGACGCGCGGATCGAGGTGATGGCGTTCCGGGACGGGTTTTTTCCCGAGCAGGGCGAGGCGATCAAACAGTGGTTCGAGTCGCTGAAGCCGCGGGTGGAACCGGATCTGGTTCTCACCCACCGCCGGGACGACGCCCACCAGGACCATCGCCTGGTCTGCAGGCTGACCTGGAACACCTTTCGCAATCACCAGATTCTGGAATACGAAATACCGAAATGGGACGGAGACCTCGGGCAGCCGAACGTGTACGTACCCGTCTCCGCCGCTGCGCTCGATCGCAAGATCGAGCTGTTGATGGCGCATTTCGGTAGCCAACGCTCGAAACAGTGGTTCGACGACGAGACGTTTCGAGGCTTGGCGAGGCTCAGAGGCATGGAATGCCGGGCGCCGGAGCGTTACGCCGAGGCGTTTGTCGGACGCAAAGTCGTCTTGATCTGACCGATCAAGGTGGAGATGACCGCGGACGGGCGTCGGCACCGGCGGGCGAGGCTTCAGGCGGGTGACGGCGCGGCCGCAACCCGGATTTCGTGGAAACTGGATCGCCATGGCGAATTCGAACGGACGGCGGCTTCGGGCCGGTGAATGGGTTCGGGTCCGGACCCGGGAA
>JAVBUK010000433.1:0-6718 GCA_031555345.1 Xanthobacteraceae bacterium
GTCTATCTGTCGACCGTCGGAGTCTACGGCGACCACGCCGGCGGATGGGTCGACGAGAACACGCCGACCCGCACACACGATGGCGGACGGATCGCCGCCGAGGCCGCATGGCGCAGGCTTGGTGCATGGCGCGGCACACCGGTCGCAATCCTGCGGCTCGCCGGCATTTACGGGCCAGGGCAGAACCCCCTCGTCACCGTGGCGAGCGGTCGCGCGCAACGCGTCGTCAAGCCAGGCCAGGTATTCAACCGCATTCACGTCGCCGACATTGCGCAAGCGATCGAGGCCGCGTTCCGCCTCAAGGCGGCGGGCGTCTTCAACCTCGCCGACGACCAACCGACCGCGCCGGGCGATCCGATCGCCTTCGCCGCCGGTCTGCTGGGCGTCCCGCCGCCGCCCGAAGTCGATTTCGAGGAGGCGCGAGCGGGCATGTCCCCGTTCGCGGCGCACTTCTATGCGGAAAATCGCCGCGTGCGCAACACCAGGCTCAAGCACCAGCTGGGGGTCACGCTGCGCTATCCGACCTACCGCGAGGGGCTCACGGCGCTGCACGCGGAGAACCGATCCGCCGGCAGGGCCGACCTCTCGTGACGGCGAGAGACGCGCGTCTCCAACCGGCCGATGGCGCCGGATGGCGGCCTCAAAATTCCGCGATGGCGTTGGTCAGGCGTTCGAGATCTTCGGGACGCGACAGGCGATGGTCGCCGTCCTTGACCAGACCGAGCACGACATCGTCCTGCGCCAGCCGCGAAACCAGTTCGACCGTGTGCTGCCACGGCACGTCGGGGTCGGCAGCGCCCTGCAGAATTCGGACCGGACAACCGATCTCGATCAGCCCGCCCAGCAGGAGATGCCGGCGTCCCTCGTCGATCAGGCGCTTGGTAATGACGTAGGGCTTGTCCGCATATTCGGACGGCCGCGACCACACCCCGTGCTGCTCCAGTTCCTGCTTCGCCGCCACCGGCAACTTGTTCCAAATCAGCTCTTCGGTGAAATCGACCGCGGGGGCGATCAGCACCATGCCGGCCATCGCGGCATCCGCGGTTCCGGGCGCGTCACCGCTGCGCCTGAGGGCACGCGCCAACAGCAGGGCCAACCATCCGCCCATCGACGACCCGACCACGATCTGCGGACCGCGACAGACGGTGGAAAAAACCGCGACGCTCTCCTCCAGCCAGCGCCCGATCGTGCCATCGGTGAACGCGCCGCCGGACTCGCCGTGTCCGGAATAGTCGAAGCGCACCAACGCGCGGCCCCGCGCCGCCGCCCAGGCGGCCAGCGCCCGCGCTTTCGTGCCGCCCATGTCGGAATTGAACCCGCCGAGCCAGAACACGCCCGGCGCGTCGCCGGCGGTGACGCGAACCGCGATCCGGCGGCAATCGGATCCCGATCCGACCTCGAGGAAATCCAGCACGTCGTGCATGGGCCGTTCCCTTGCAATCGCAAACCCAATCGCATTGACCAATTGCCCGGGCGCGTGCAAGCAAAAACAGGGTCTTGGCGACCCGACACGCCGTCACTTCGTGATCGGCGCATGGTTGCGTTGCCGAGATCCGGCCGCCGATTCGGACGCGCCGAAAATCGGGCCGATCCCGACAACGGATCAACCCGATTTCGAATCGTGCGTGCGAAGTCGTGCGGATTGACGCCCGGCCGAAATCACGTTGTGGGTCTGCCGAAGATCCGTTGCTGACGCGAACTCGGTGGTCTAGATTCGCGGGACGCGAAGGTGGCTGATCACCGCGTCCTGTCGTCGGGGAGAGCTGCTGTGACTTTGACTTCGCATGCGGCCCTCTTGTCGAACGGATCGTATCCGGAACAATGCACGGGCGATCGGATCCCCGGTCCTGCCGCGAACAGCACGGAACTGGCGCCGCTTACGATCCTGATTGCAGTACCCACGCTTGAGATCGGCGCAGCCGATGCCGGCGTGGTCGATCTCGCCTCGATGCTGGTCGAGCTCGGGCATCGACCGATCGTGGCGTCGGCAGGCGGCCGTTTCGTCCGCGAACTGGAGGACGCGCACATCGCCTGCGTGACGCTCGACTTGGCGAGCCACAACCCGGCGGTGATGGTGCGCAATGCCATGCGGTTGCAGCGCCTCGTACGCCAGGAGCACTGTGATGTGGTGCATGCGCACGGCCGCAGCGCGGCATGGAGCGCCTGTCTGGCCGCGCGTGTCGCGCGCGTTCCGTTCGTGACCAGCTGGTACAAAGGCTTTCGCGAACAGAACCTGTTCAAACGCGGCTACAACAGCGTGATGGCGCGTGGCGACCGCGTCGTCGCAGGAAGCACCCAGATCGCCGACCTGATCGTCGAACGTCACCGTACGCCGCGACGGCGCATCGCGATCGTTCCCGGCGCGGTCGATTTCGACCGCTTCGATCCCGGCGCCCTGACACCGGAGCGCCTCGCCACGGTACGCGACGCCTGGGGCGTGTCGAGCGACACCCGCACGGTCCTGATCGCCGGACGGATGCTCCGGCGCAAGGGTCACCACATCGTGGTCCGCGCCGCGCAACGCCTGAAGGCGATGGGGGTGAAGAACTTCATGTTCGTGTTCGCCGGCGAAGACCAGGGCCGCAGCCGCTACACCGGCGAGTTGTGGGACCTGGTACTGGCGACCGATACCGCCGACGTGATTCGGATGGCGCGTTCCGGTTCCGATCTGCCGGCGGCCTACGGAACCGCGATGGCGGTGGTATCCGCGGCGGTCCAGCCGGAGGGTGTGCAGCGCTCGATCCTGGAAAGCCTCGCGATGGCCCGCCCCACGATCGTGTCGGAACTTGCCGTTGGACCGGACATCGTGCTCGCCCCTCCGGCCGTACCAGAGGACCGGATGACCGGCCTGCGAATTCCCGCCGGGGATGACGAGGCCCTGGCGCTCGCGTTGGTGCGGCTGTTTGCCATGCCGGAGCCGGTCCGACGTGCCATCGGCCGGCGCGGCCGGGAATGGGTACTGGCGCATTGCAGCCGGACCCAGACCAAGGAGCAGTTGCAGGCGGTCTACACCGCCGTGGTTTCGGCGGCCCGGATCGGCGGGTAGCGCGGCGTTCTGCCCGCCGGGGCCGCCGATTTCACCACCTAATCCCGTTGACTTGCGACGGGTTTGTATCAATTCTGGGTATTCCGAGTAGCGTCGCCCCGGAGGTTCGGGCCCCGGCAGCGACCGCCAAAGGCGGGCTCAACAGCAGAGGAGAAACTCGCCATTCGTCGTCCGTCACGCGCCGCGCCTCCCGTCCAAAAAGACGGGCCGCGCACCAACGAGGAGATCCGCGTCCGCGAGGTACAGCTGATCGACAAGGATGGTGCCAACAAAGGCACCATACTGACCACCGAGGCCTTGGCCCTGGCCCAGGATGCCGGCCTCGATCTGGTGGAGATTTCGCCGAACGCCACGCCCCCGGTCTGCAAGCTTCTGGATTTCGGCAAGTTCAAGTTTCAGGAGCAAAAAAAGCAGGCCGAGGCCCGCAAGAAGCAGAAGATCGTCGAGGTCAAGGAGATCAAGTTCCGACCGATGATCGACGATCACGACTACGACGTCAAAATGCGCTCGATGCAGCGCTTTTTCGAGGACGGCGACAAGGTCAAGGTGACGTTGCGGTTCCGCGGCCGCGAGATGGCTCATCAGGAACTCGGCACGAAACTGCTCGATCGCGTCAAGTCCGATCTGGCGACCCTGGCCAAGGTCGAACAGGACGCGAAATTCGAAGGCCGGCAGATGGTGATGGTCCTGGCCCCACGCTAAATCCTCCCACCCCCAAGCACCGTAATGCGCCCGCGGTCCTTTCCGCGGGCGTTTTTGCTGCCACGACTGCGCGGCAAGCTGTGGGGATGGATGATCAATTCTGACCGCGGGGCGGGGCGATTCCTCGGACCGGCCGAATTCATTCGAGCCCGCGCGGCGCTTGCGCAACGGCGCCGGCGGCCGAATGCAAAAAAGGGTCGGATCGCCGACCCGAATCAGACCGCCACGATCGGTTGCCAATCGGCACCGCCTCTGGCATAACGCCGCCTCCCGTCGCCCGGCTAAAGGGCTGCCGTGGCGGCGGCCGCTGTGCTCGATCACATTTCGTGTTTCGCACGCACCAGCTCAAGTATCGGTCGGCAGCCGGTCGCACCCCGTGCGTGTAACGGCCCTGCCGCAAAAGGAGAGCCAAATGCCCAAGTTGAAGACCAAGTCGGGCGCCAAAAAGCGCTTCAAGATTACCGGGACCGGCAAGGTGATGTATGCCCAGCGCGGCAAGCGCCATGGCATGATCAAGCGGACCAAGAAACAGATCCGTCAGCTGCGTGGCACCACCGCCATGTTCAAGACCGACGGCGACAACATCATAAAGTATTTCCTGCCCAACGGCTGATCGCCCGGGGCAACCACCAAGAGCCAACTCGAGGAGATCAGCCATGGCCCGCGTGAAACGGGGCGTGACCGCGCACGCCAAGCACAAGAAAGTCTTCAAGGCTGCGAAGGGCTACTACGGCCGCCGCAAGAACACCATCCGGGTCGCCAAGCAGGCGGTCGAAAAGGCGAACCAGTACGCATTCCGCGACCGCAAGAACAAGAAGCGCACCTTCCGGGCGCTGTGGATCCAGCGGCTGAACGCGGCGGTGCGCCCGTTCGACCTGACCTACAGTCGATTTATCGACGGCCTCGGCAAGGCCGGGGTCACGGTGGATCGCAAGGTGCTGTCCGATCTCGCCATCCACGAGCCGGCGGCGTTCCAGGTCATCGTGGAGAGGGCCAAGGCCGCGCTGGCGGCGTGAACCGACGGTTTCCGCGGCCGGCGCCCTGACCTTCCCCTTTCGCCTCACCGAGGCCGACGCGAGCAGGACGCCCTGGTGCGGTGGGTTTGACGTTCCTATCTCACTTGCGGCGAGCGCTGATAGGAATGCCAAGCCAGAACCGCACCATCATCTTGGAGTTGCTGGTGTCCTGTCGGTTCCGACGCTGGTACGGCGCGAGCTGCAAACGGAACCGAACGTCGGAGCCACGACACCGCCGCGCTCCGGCGTGGCGGATTTGACGTTCCGGGCACCGTTGCGGCAGGTTTCTCGCAGGAAGGTCAATTCCAAAACCACACCAGCATCTTGGAGTTGCTGGGGTCCTGTCGGTTCCGACGGTCGTCCGGGGCAGGCCGCAACCGGAACCGAATGTCGGAACCGGGACACTGGAGCGCCTGGCTGGACTGGTTCGTGGTCTTGCCGGGTGGTTTGTCAGCCAACCGCCGGGACAAGGCCATGTCCGATCTGTCGATGCTCGAACAATCCACTCTCGCCGACGTCGCCGCGGCGCACGACGAAGCGGCGCTCGAGGCCGTGCGCGTCGCCGCGCTCGGCAAGAAGGGCGCGATCTCGGCGCTGCTCGCCACGCTGGGCACGATGTCGCCCGACGAGCGCAAAATGCACGGACCGGCGATCAACGGCCTCAAGAACAAGGTGATGGCGGCGATCGCGGCGCGCCGCGACGCCTTGAAAGACCAGGCGCTCGACGCGCGTCTCGCGACCGAAACCGTCGACGTCACCCTGCCGGTCCGCGAGCCGCCGGCCGAGGCCGGCCGCATCCATCCGATCAGCCAGGTGATCGACGAGCTCACCGCGATCTTCGCCGAGATGGGTTTTTCGATCGCCGAAGGTCCCGATATCGAGACCGACGACTACAACTTCACCAAGCTCAACTTTCCCGAGAACCATCCGGCCCGGGAGATGCACGACACGTTTTTCTTCGACCCGAAACCGGACGGCTCGCGCCTCCTGCTGCGCACCCATACCTCGCCGGTACAGGTTCGCGCGATGCTGGCGCACAGGCCGCCGATCCGGGTGATCTGCCCGGGCCGCACCTACCGGTGCGACTCCGACCAGACCCACACGCCAATGTTCCATCAGGTCGAAGGCCTGGTCATCGACAAGAGCTCGCATCTCGGCCACCTCAAATGGATCCTCGAGGAGTTCTGCAAGGCGTTCTTCGAGGTCGAGCAGGTGAAGATGCGGTTCCGCCCGTCGTTCTTTCCGTTCACCGAGCCGTCGATGGAAGTCGACATCCAGTGCCGGCGCGACAAGGGCGAGATCCGCTTCGGCGAGGGCGACGACTGGCTGGAGATTCTCGGCTGCGGCATGGTGCATCCGAACGTGCTGCGCAATTGCGGCCTCGACCCCGACGAGTACCAGGGCTTTGCCTGGGGCATGGGGATCGACCGCATCGCCATGCTCAAATACGGCATCAGCGACCTGCGCGCCTTCTTCGAGGCAGACGTGCGCTGGCTCGCGCACTACGGATTCCGCCCGCTCGACTTCCCCACCCTGGCCGGAGGCCTGAGCGGGTGATGACCGCTATCGACGACCTGCCGTTTGCGGCCGGCACAGGCGACGAGACTCGGCCTGTTCCCTCCATCGCCCCTTCGCCGCACCGGAAAGCGCAGGCGACAGCGCGGAGTTCGCGTCCATGAAATTCACCCTTTCCTGGCTCAAAGAGCACCTCGACACGGTCGAACCGCTCGACAAGATCGTCGACAAGCTGACGATGATCGGGCTCGAGGTGGAAAGCGTCGAGGACAAGGCCAAGGCGCTCGGCGCCTTCGTGATCGCGCATGTGATCGAGGCCAAGCAGCACCCCAACGCCGACCGGCTGCGGGTGTGCCTGGTCGATACCGGCGCCGGCGACCCGGTGCAGGTGGTGTGCGGGGCGCCCAACGCGCGCGCCGGCATGAAGGGCGTGTTCGTG
>JAVBUK010000510.1:0-4465 GCA_031555345.1 Xanthobacteraceae bacterium
GACCTTCCAGCGCCGGACTTTGGCGCCTACCGCCCAGACCACGCCGGCCGCGTCGGAGCCCGCGATGTGGAACGGATTCTTGTGACCGTCGAGCGGCGAGATCGGAATGCCAAGGCCGGCCCAGACGCCGTTGTAGTTCACGCCCGCGGCCATCACGTAGACCAGCACCTCGTCCTCGCCGATCGGCCAGGTCGGCAGCACTTCGACTTGCATCGCGCTTTCGGGCGGGCCGTGCCGTTCCCTGCGGATCGCCCAGGCGTACATCCTCGCCGGCACGTGACCGAGCGGCGGAATTTCACCGATTTCGTAGAGATCCTTCGACGGAGCCGCGCCCTCGATCCTGCGAGTCGCAACCGCAGTCATACCATCCTCCCTTTGTTTTTTTGCCCTGTCGGTACTGCTGGGCGGACATCAGTCTGCCCCAACCCTTGCTGCAGCGCAACGAAGCCCGCCCCACACTTAGGTCGAACGCGGCACAAAGGAGGCAAATGCGGCAAAAAACACGGTGGTGAGCACCCTCGGGTTAAGGCTTTCGTCAACGCCGGCGGCGAGAATGACGGCCGATGCTCCTCTCACCGAGACGCCACCATGTCTGTCCACGCGCTTTCGACGCCCCCGGATTTACGCATCGAGCGGCTGCGGCTGGTCTGCTTCGCGCTCTGCGTAGCGAGTGCGGCCTATGTGGCGGCGCTGCTGTCCGACGGCAGCTGGATTCTCGACGCGGCCGGGCAGCCGATCAACACCGACTTCATCGCCGTGTTCGCGGCCGGGCGCATGGCGCTCGACGGAAATCCGGCGGGTGCATACGATCCGAATCTCCACATCGCGATGGAGAGAGCGATCATCGGCCATGCGTTCCAGGGCTACAATTGTTGGCCCTATCCACCGCCCTTCATGATGATCGCAGCCTTGCTGGCGATGTTGCCTTATCCGGCCGCGTTCCTCACCTGGATGGCGGTCACCCTGCCGCTCTATCTGACGACCATTCGCGCCATCATCGGCGATCGGATCGGTTGGCTCATGGCGCTCGCGTTTCCAGGGCTGGCGCCCTGTCTGATTCCCGGCCAGAACGGCTTTTTCACCGCCACGCTGATCGGTGGCGCCTTGATTCTGCTTGAGCGTCGGCCCGTCCTGGCCGGCGTCTGCCTCGGGCTTCTGACCTACAAGCCGCATTATGGAATCCTGTTCCCGCTGGTGCTGGCGGCAAGCGGCCGATTTCCCGCGATGCTGTCGGCGGCCGCCACCGGCGGTGCGGTCGCGGCCGCGGCATGGCTCGCGTTCGGAACCGAGCCGTGGATCGCATTCCTGCACTGGCTGCCCAAGACGTCCGAAATGCTCTTTTCGGAAGGCGGCGTGCCGTGGTTCAATCTGCAAAGCGCATTCGCGCTGGTGCGGCTGTTGGGCGGCGGCGAGACGCTCGCCTGGTCGGTGCATATCGGGCTGGTGGCGACGGTGCTGGCGGTGCTCTGTCCGATGTGGCGCAATCCGCACATCGCGTTCGATTTCAAGGCCGCCGCGCTGGCGACCGGCGTCATGGTGTCGACCCCCTACAGCTTCATCTACGACGCCCCCGTCCTGGCGGTCGCACTGGCGTTCCTGCTGCGGGGCACGACCACAAGCGCCGTGACGTCGTTCGAATGGAAGGCGCTCGCGATCATCATCGCCCTGCTGCTCCTGCTGCCGTTCTTCGGCATCCCGGTCCTGTTGTTGACCAGCACCATCACGGCCGTGCTCATCGCGCGCCGCGTACTGGCGTCCCGGTTCCGACGTTCAGTTCCGTTTGCCGCCCGCTCGGCACCAACGTCGGAGCCGCAAGGACACTAGCAACTCCATGATGCCAGTGTGGTTTTGGATTTGGCGTTGCGATGAAGAACTCGCCGAAAGCGTGATCGGAACGTCAAATCCACCACACTGGCGCGCGGCGTCCCACGACCGATAGCAGGTGCGCCATCGACTCGATGGTGATCGGCGAACCACGGACGCATTCGCACGCCGAGATTGAGCCGGTGATTCGGGCTCGACCAAACCCGGCCGATTCGAACGACGGGTCGGCCGGATTTCGTATGACACGCCGATTCCCGGCCGCTATCCTGTCCGCCGCGCGCCGGTCCCGCCTTCGGGAGCCGGACGCCACAACGAACGCATGCCGGAGGGGAGACAGATGGGATCCTTCATCGCCTGGTTGGTCGTCGGCGCCGTGGCGGGATGGCTCGCCGGGCTGATCATCCGCGGATTCGGCTACGGCCTGATCGGAAACATCATCGTCGGGATCGTCGGCGCCTTCGTGGCCGGTTGGCTGCTGCCCATTCTCGGCGTCCAGATCGGCGGCGGGATCGTCGGCGCTACCATTCATGCCACCCTCGGGGCGGTCATCCTGTTGTTCGTTCTGGGATTGATTCGGCGCTGAGCGTCGTTTGAAATCCGGCTGATCCGGGACAGACGCCGGCCCGATTAGGGCATTCGCTTGGCCGGCGGCCGGCGGATGGTCGTTCGCCCGGGTTATGTGCGGGCTTGAGGCATGTCGCCCGCCGCTATCCGCCCAAGACCGCGCCGATCGCCCTGCCGAGTCGGGACGGGCTGACCGGCTTGGCGAGATAGTCGTTCATACCGGCGGCGCGCGCGCGGGCCTCTTCCTCGGGGCTGGTCAACCCGGAAATGCCGATCACCGGCAAATGCGCCGCCGCGCCCGCCAACGCCCGGATCCGGCGCGTGGCCTCGACGCCGTCGCCGTCGGACAGCGTCACATCCATCAGCACGAGGTCGTAGTCGCCGCCCGCCGCTGCGGTGACGGCGGCGTCACCACCTCCCACGAACTCGACGGCGTGGCCGAGCTCCTTGAGAATCGTGCTCAGGATGACGCGGCCGTAAGGATTGTCCTCGGCACACAGGATGCGGGCACTGCGCACCTCGGCACTGCCGAGTTCCGGTGCCGCAGCAGCCCGGGTTATCTCCTCGCCCGGCGCCCGGTCGAGCACGACCGACAAACGGAACGTACTGCCCTTGCCCACCCGGGTCGTCACCTCGAGGTCGCCGTCCATCGCCTGCGCCATCCGTTTCGCCAGCATCAGGCCGAGACCGGCGCCGCCGTACCGGCGCGATACCGCCTCGCTCGCCTGGGCGAACGGACGAAACAGACGCGCGATTTCCGCGCGGCTCATGCCGATGCCGTCGTCATTGACCGAAAACGTCACCCGGACCCGCCTGCCACGGGCCGGCGCGACCGTGACCGCAAGACCGACGGTGCCCGCCGACGTGAACTTGACGGCATTGTCGATCAGGTTCTCGACCGCACCGCGCAGCCGCACCGGATCGCCGATCACCGCTCCGAGAACATCGGGCGCGATCTCCACCGCACTGCTCAGCGCCTTGCCGGCGACACGGGCCGTCAGCGAATCCGCCAGCACGTCGACCAGGGCACGCAGGTCGAACCGCTCGTGTCGAAGCACCAGCCCGCGCAGCTCCGCCTTGGCGGTGTCGACCGCCAGCGACGTAAGGGCAACGAGATGATCCGCCGCGCTCTTGAGCGAGCCGACCCAGCCGCGCTCGCGTTCGCCGAGGTCCGACGTGGCCAGAAGCTCGCTCAGGGCGACGATGCCGGTCAGCGGTGTGCGCACGTCATGCGCAAACGCGGCGAGCGCCTGCTCGATCGCCTGCGCCTGCCGGCTGGCCGGCCGGCGACGCACCCCCGTCTTCTGGGCCGAACCCGCACGCCTGGTCGGCGGCTTGGCCCCGCGTTTCACCATGTGCCACACTCCCGCCGCCAGCATGGCACGAAGCCAGCACCGGAACCAACGGGAAAAGCCGTGGCCCGCCAGCGTCCCGGCTCCGATGTTCGGTCCCGTTTGCCGCTCGCGCCGTTCCCCCGTCGGAACCGAAAGGACACCCGCAACTCTATGATCTATTGCGGTTTTGGATTTGACACTCCTATGAGCGCTCGCCGCAAGTGAGATAGGAACGTCGAATCCACCGCACTGGTGTCCCGGTTCCGACGCACCGGCAGGCAGACGCTACAACCCGATCCGCCGGCGGATATCGGTGGGGGTCGCACCGGCCGCCCGCAGCTGCCGCAGCGCGGTAGCGTGACCCGACTTGGACAGCTTGCATCCATCCTGGTCCAGGATCAGATGATGGTGATGGTAGATTGGCGCCGCAAACCCGAGCAACGCCTGCAAGAGACGATGCACACTGGTGGCGCCGTACAGATCGCGCCCGCGGACCACGTGGGTCACGCCTTGAAGGGCATCGTCGACCACGACCGCCAGGTGGTAACTGGTTGGAACTTCCTTGCGCGCAAGCACCACATCGCCCCATTCGGCCGGCACCGCCGCAACCGTGGTGCCGGCGCCGGGCGGGTCGATCGCCGCCTCACACCATGTCAGCGGTCCGGCTCGTGCCGCCGCGGCCGCCATATCGAGACGCATCGCATAAGCGTCGCCGGCAGCAATGCGGCGCGCGCGTTCTGTGG
>JAVBUK010000468.1:0-3926 GCA_031555345.1 Xanthobacteraceae bacterium
GCCAAAGCCGACCGCCAGCCGGCCGTGGCGCTGACCGACACCGACAACATGTTCGGGGCGCTCGAATTTTCCGACAAGCTCGCGGGTGCCGGGATTCAGCCGATTGTCGGCTGCGCGCTGGCGGTCGATTTCGGCGACCTCGACCATGGATCGCGGCTGGCCGGCCAGATGGCGCACCGGACCCTGCCGCGTCTGGTGCTGCTGGCGGCCCGTGAGGAGGGCTACCGCAACCTGATGCGGCTCACCTCCCGTGCCTATCTCGACCATCCGGCCGGCGAGCCGCCGCATGTCAAGCTCGCCTGGCTCGACGGTTATACCGACGGTCTGATGGCCCTCACCGGCGGTCCGGCAGGGCCGCTCGACCGCGCCATCCGCGCCGGCCAGGCGCCGCTGATCGACAGCCGCGCCGAGACGCTGATGCGGCTGTTCGGCACCGGCCTGTATGTAGAACTGCAGCGGCACGGCACCCCCGAGGAGCGCGCCGCCGAGCCCGGGCTGATCGACGTCGCCTATGCGCGCGGCATTCCGCTGGTGGCGACCAACGAGCCGTATTTTGCAGCGGCCGACGATTACGAGGCGCACGACGCGCTGTTGTGCATCGCCGAAGGGCGGATGCTTGCCGAAGCGGAGCGGCGCCACTTGACGGCCGAGCACCGCTTCAAGACCCGCAAGGAGATGCAGAAGCTGTTCGCCGACCTGCCCGAGGCGCTGGCCTCGACGGTGGAGATCGCCGGCCGCTGTTCGTTCCGACCGCGCACCCGCAAGCCGATCCTGCCGCGCTTCGCCGCCTCCACCGGCGCGAGCTCCGCCGACGAGGTGGCTGAGCTCGAGCGTCAGGCGCAGGCAGGTCTCGAACGACGCATTGCCGACCACGGGATGGCCGCCGGGCTGACCATCGAGACCTATCAGGAACGGCTTGCCTTCGAACTCGGCGTGATCGAGCGGATGAAGTTTCCGGGCTACTTCCTGATCGTGTCCGACTTCATCAAATGGGCCAAGTCGCAGGACATCCCGGTGGGGCCGGGGCGCGGCTCGGGTGCCGGCTCGCTGGTCGCCTATGCGCTCACCATCACCGACCTCGATCCGTTGCGGTTCAACCTGCTGTTCGAGCGGTTCCTCAATCCCGAGCGCGTGTCGATGCCGGACTTCGACGTCGACTTCTGCCAGAACCGGCGCGACGAGGTGATCGACTACGTGCAGAAGCGCTACGGCCGCGACCAGGTTGCCCAGATCATCACCTTCGGTACGCTGCAGGCGAGGGGAGTGCTGCGCGACGTCGGCCGGGTGCTGGAAATGCCCTACGGCCAGGTCGATAAGCTGTGCAAGCTGGTGCCGCAGAATCCGGCGGCGCCGATCAGCCTCGCCAAGGCGATCGAGACCGAACCGCGCCTGCAAACGGCGCGCGACACCGAGCCGGTGGTCGCTCGCGCCTTCGCCATCGCCCAGAAGCTCGAGGGCCTCAACCGCCACGCCTCGACCCACGCCGCCGGCATCGTGATCGGCGATCGGCCGTTGGCCGAACTGGTGCCGCTCTACCGAGACCCGAAGTCGGAAATGCCGGTGACCCAGTTCAACATGAAGTGGGTGGAGCCGGCCGGGCTGGTCAAATTCGACTTCCTCGGTCTCAAGACGCTGACGACCCTGCACACAGCGGTCAAGCTGTTGAAAAACCGGAAAGTCGCCATTGATCTCGCGGCCATCCCGCTGGACGACAAGCGGACCTACGACCTCCTCACCCGGGCGGAAACGGTCGGTGTGTTCCAGCTGGAAAGTCAGGGCATGCGTCGCGCGCTGCTCGACATGCGTCCCGACCGCTTCGAGGACATCATCGCGCTGGTCGCGCTCTACCGACCGGGGCCGATGGCCAACATTCCGATCTACTGCGCCCGCAAACACCGCCAGGAAGAGACGGAATACGTCCACCCCAAGCTCGAGCCGGTGCTGCGCGAGACGTTCGGCGTCATTATCTACCAGGAACAGGTGATGCAGATCGCGCAACTGCTCGCCGGTTATTCGCTCGGCGAAGCCGATCTGTTGCGCCGCGCCATGGGCAAGAAGATCCGCAAGGAGATGGAACAGCAGCGCGAGCGCTTCGTCTCCGGGGCGACCGCGCAGAACGTCGACAAGAGCCAGGCGAGCGCCATCTACGACCTGCTCGCCAAGTTCGCCGACTATGGCTTCAACAAGAGCCATGCCGCGGCCTACGCGCTGGTCGCCTACCAGACCGCCTACCTCAAGGCGAACTATCCGGTCGAATTCATGGCGGCGTCGATGACGCTCGACATGGGCAATACCGACAAGCTGTCGGAATTCCGCGCCGAAGCCGAGCGCCTCGGCATCGTGGTCAAGCCGCCGTCGGTGAACCGGTCGGGGGTCGAATTTGATGTCGAAGGCAACACGATCTTCTATGCGCTGGCCGCCCTCAAGGGGGTGGGCCGCGAGGCGGTGCGGACGATCGTCGAAGCGCGCGGCGGGGTGCCGTTCACCGAACTCGCCGACTTCGGTGGCCGCATCAATCCGCGCGCGGTCAACAAACGCGTGTTGGAAAGCCTGGCGGCGGCCGGGGCGTTCGACTGCCTGGAACCGAACCGCGCCCGGGCGGTCGCGGCGGTCGAGCCGGTGCTGGCGGCGGCGCAGCGCGCCCATGAGATGGCGACCAGCGGCCAGAACGACATGTTCGGCGGCCCGGCGGCGCGGGAGGTGTTGCGCCTGCCTGACGTCACCCCGTGGCTGCCGGCCGAGCGGCTGCAGAAGGAGTACGACGCCATCGGCTTCTTCCTGACCGGCCACCCGCTCGACGACTACGCCTCGCTGCTCGCCGGGCTGAGGGTCCAGTCGTGGGCCGCGTTCACGCGCGCCGTGAAGGCGGGCGCCACCGCCGGCCGGGTGGCCGCGACGGTGGTGTCGCGGACCGAGCGGCGCACCAAGACCGGCAACAAGATGGGCATCATCGGCCTGTCGGACCCGACCGGCCACTACGAGGCGGTGATATTCTCCGAGGGACTGCAGCAGTGCCGCGACCTGCTGGAGCCCGGGATGGCGGTGCTGCTGTTCCTGACCGCCGAGGCGCAGGGCGACGACGTGCGGGCCCGCATCCAGACGGTGGAGCCGCTCGACCAGGCGGCTGCCAAGGTGCAGAAGGGGCTGCGCGTGTTCCTGCGCGACGACAAGCCGCTCGCGGCGGTGTCGCGCCGCCTCGATGCCAAGGGCGACGGCGACGTCAACATCGTGGTGATGCTGGCGACCGGAGCCGAAGTCGAGGTGAAGCTGCCCGGCCGCTACAAGGTCTCACCCCAGATCGCCGGCGCCATCAAGGCGGTGCCGGGGGTGGTCGAGGTCCAGGCGATGTGACGGCGCCGCGGGGCTCGCGGCACTCTCCGCGGACGTGTACGACCCGACGAAAATTCCATCTCCGCCCTTCGTCGGAGTTTTGCCGACCGTTCGAAAGTAGTATCAGCTGCGTCGCCTGCGGCCCGGTCGGGTCGCCAGAACGGGAGACGAAGGCATGATCACCAGGCGGCAGATTTGCGCGGGGATCGCTGTGGCGCCGGTGGTCGCAGCGACAGGTCCGGCAATGGCGCAATCCTTTCCGACGCGGCCGATCCGTGTGGTCGTCCCCTACGCTGCGGGAGGAGGCACCGATGCGGTGGCGCGTGTCGTCGCCCATGGCATGACCGCCAAACTCGGCCAGCAGGTGTTCGTCGAGAACATCGCCGGCGCCGGGGGCAACATCTCCACCCAGACGGTCGCGTCGGCTCCGCCCGATGGCTACACCGTGTTGCAGGCCAATCAGGGACCAATCGCGGCCAATCCGCATCTGTTCAAGGGCCTCAAGATCGACACCGTGCAGGCGTTCAGTCCGGTCACCCTGATCGCCGCCGCGCCGCTGCTGGTGGTCGTGCCCGCCAAATCCGAGTTCACGTCCA
>JAVBUK010000210.1:0-3880 GCA_031555345.1 Xanthobacteraceae bacterium
GACCTCACCTTGGCGAGGTGTTTCGGAGATTGGCGTTGCAGAAGGAGAGCCGGGTCGAGGAGGGGCACCTGATGCCGGATCACGTGCACATGATGATCTCGATCCCGCCGAAGTACGCGGTATCTCAGGTGGTTGGTTACAACAGCGCAGATCCGGTCACCGGGGCATCGGCACCAATCCGCAGTCCGCCAGCGTGCCGCTCCGGCAAATGCGCCATCCACTCAACCGCGTCGTGATCGGCGGATGGCGGTTTCATCGAAGCGGCCCGCAGGTTCGACGGCTTCCGGCCGATCCGGGGCAGTGGATCGGCCGGAATGCGCATCACTTCAGCATGTCGACGACGGCGGTAAGGAGTTCGCGCGCCTGCGTGAGCCCCTTGCCCTCCATCCTCTTGATCCAGGCCTCGCGGACGGGGTCGCCGCCGACCTTGCGCCAGCGCGCGACCTCGTCCTCCGGAATGACGTAGCGTTCGTAGCTGTACTTGTTGTCCTTGATCGCCTTCTCGACGATCGGTTCGGCGAAATCGTAGGTGGCCTTGCCGATCGCCTTCGAGCCTTCGAGGCCGCTGACGCTCATGATGGCGTCCTGGATGTCCTTCGGCAGACTGTTCCACTTCTTCTTGTTCATAGCCATGCTGAAATAGATCGCTGACAACGGCACGATGGTCTGGTACTTGGCGACTTCGTAGAAGCGAAAGCCGTGCATCGCCTCCCAGCTCGCGGCCGTGGCGTCGAGCACGCCCTTGTCGAGGGCGTCGTACGTGTCCGGCTGCGGCATCAGCAGCGGGGAGGCCCCGAGCGCGCGCATCTGCTCGGTCGGCGGCCCGCCGGAGACGCGGATCTTCATGCCCTTGAGGTCGTCGAGGTTCTTCACGACTTTCTTGTTGGACAGGATGATGTGCGAGTTCGACACCCATAGCATCAACACCTTGACGTCGTCGAACTCCTTCTGGATGACCGGGAACTTCTCGTACATCTTCCATGCCACCTCGGCCGCTTTCTCGGCGCTCGGATAGGGCAGGAACGGCAGGGTGAGGACGTCGGTGTACGGCGTCATGTCGGCCCAGTAGCCGTGGAAGCAGAACGCGATGTCGGTGACGCCGCTCTTGACCGCCTTCCAGTTGTCGACCCCGCGGGACAGCGTCTGCGACGGATAGATGGTGATCTTGACCCGTCCCTTGGTCGCTTCTTCGACCCTTTTCGCCCACGGTTGGATGGCGTTGACCTCGTAGAGCGATGTCGGTGAATTGTGGTCGGAGAGCGTGAGCGTGTATTGTTGCGCCAAAGACGACGCAGTCATGATCGCCAGCGCAACCGTGCCGCAGGCGGCGGATTTGAGTAGCGTCTTGAGCATGTCGTTGTCTCCATTCCGATAGATCAGCCGGAAACACACGCCGGGACCGGCGTCAGGTCTTGGGGTCGACGAGGGTGTTGGGCGGGAACAGCTCCTCGATGGTGACGGGACGCACTGCGATGTGTTGTTCCATGGTGTAGCGGATGCCGGCTTCCAGCGTCGGCCGGCTCGCGTCGACTCCGTACGGGAAGATGTCGGGGCCCAGGACTTCCTGCGCCGACTGCGCCGCGCTGACGATCCAGGGATGGCCGATCTTCAGCGCCGCCGTCTCGTACATCTCCGCCTGGCTGATGCGCTTGGCCTCGACAAACGCCTTGTAGAGGTTGAACGCGAGCCACGGATGGCGCTCGTAGATCCCGCGGCGCAGTCCGACCGGATGCATGATCGGGAATATCTTGGTACGGCGGGCGTAGTCCTTCTCGACCTCTTCGAAGCTCTCGAACATCCGCCGGAGCGGCGTCTTGCCGTCGCGGTAGCACCGCGGTGTGCGGGCGCCGATGTAGCCGTCGAGCTCGCCGCTGATCAGCAGATCGTTGATGGTCTGACCGGGTTCGAGGCGCGCCAGCGGAAATCCCGGCGGCAGGTTGTTCGGCCACTTGTCCTTGCGGCCGGAATTGTCCATCCCGCCCTGCATCCAGCGAATGTCCTCGACTTTCACGCCGTATTCGTCGGACAGAAAGCCGCGCGACCACATGGCTGCGGACATCTGGTATTCGGGAACGCCGATCCGCTTGCCTTTCAGGTCGGCTGGCTTGTCGATGCCGCGGTCGGTCCGGATGTAGATGCCGGAGCAGCGGAACGAGCGCGACAGGAACACCGGAATGGCCACGTAGGGGCTGACCCCGCCAACGCCCTGTCCGCGCGATGTTGCCACGATGTAGCCGCTCAGGCCGATTTCGGTGACGTCGAAGTCCTGGTTGTACCAGGCGCGATGAAAGCACTCTTCGGGCGGGACATTGATGAAATTGATGTCGCATCCCTCAACTTTGACGCGGCCGTCCATGATCGGGCGGACGCGATCGTAGTCCCAGGTGGCGATCGTAATCTGCAGTTTCGACATCAAGCGCTCCACATACTGATCCCATCCGGGTTGCGTTTCGTCGCAACGGCGGGGTTGGCGGGTTGACCGGTGAATCCATCCCCATCGCCCGCAGCGTCGTTCTGCGGCTCGCCAGAATGATCTTCCTCAGAGTGTCACTGCTCCGCTCGAGGGAGCCCGCCATCACCGCGTGCGCAGCCGTGTCGGCAGTGGCGGAATCAAGATGCCTCAAATCGTCGGGTAGGTCTGTATCCCAAGGCACAAACCGGGTGCGCGCGTGATTGTGGCGAACAGCGGCGATATTTGAAGCCTGCCGTGACCGTCGATACATGTTTGTACGTATGAGGCCGAACGGCGGCGTCGACGCCAACTGCGCCCCATCCTGTCGAGACTAAGCATTCGGCCGAATCTCGCCTCCGTCCGCCGCGAATGCAAAAGTGGTGCGGGTGTCGGGCCGCAAATGCGATGACGTGATAATGGCGTTCCTCAATTTCCCGCCTTGGATCTGCGAGCCGGATGCCGCCGAAGTCGTCGAACTGTTCCTCAGGAAGGGACGCAAAAGGCAGTTCCGGCGAAACGACGCCTTCGAGATCGGCCGCGCGTCGAGCGAGATATATCTGCTCAAGACCGGTGTGATCGTTTTGTATATCGAGGAGGGGCGCTGGTTCGACGAGCCGCGGGCCTACAGCGTCTATTTGCCGGGACGCATCCTGGGCGCGGTCAGGAGCATCAGTTTGCGGCCCTCCAAGCTGCACGCGCGCGCACTCCGGGACGTCGACGCCCTGGCGCTGCCGTGTGCCGACTTCAGAGCGGCGGTGCTGGCCGATGAACGTCTTCAGGTGGCCACCAAGGACGACATCATCTCCAAGCAGGGAACCCAGAACGAAGGGCTTCTGGTCAACCTGCTTTACGATCCGCCGGCGCGTCTCGTGCTGTTGTTGGACGCGATTTTTGCCGCTTTTCGTCTGACAATCCGGCCGGGCTGGAATCCGGTTCCGCTCGATCTGAGAACCAATGAATACGGCGCCATCGTCCACGCCACCCGGGTGACGGTGAGCCGGGTATTCGGGCATTGGAAGCGGCAGGGTCTGCTGCGGCGCATCGGGCACCATATCGAGGTCAACGCTGCGTTGTTCGAACCCGAGCGAACGCTCACGATCGAGCGTCGACTGCGCCCGGACGGCGTTTGGCCGCCGAGGCCGGACGTTGCGCCCGGATGAACAACCGATCTGGCCAAGCCTGCGAGGCAGCCGTTCTCCGCTCACGAAGTGATTGGTCGGATGGCGTCGGACCGCGCCGCCGTTCGGCGCCGCCCAACCCGCCGCCAGGGGTTACTTGCCGAGCGCCGCGGCAAGCTTGCGTGCCTGCTCGGAGAGCACCGACGCCTCCTCTTTGAAACTCGCCGGCGGCTTGAGCGCGACGTCGGTCTTGCGCGGGATGACGTGCACGTGGAGGTGGAACACGATCTGGCCGCCGGCCGGCTCCGAG
>JAVBUK010000401.1:0-4302 GCA_031555345.1 Xanthobacteraceae bacterium
GTGTACCGCAGCAAGGTGGGGGTACCGCGCTGCGAGGCCGGGGTGATGCTCAACGGCCTGCGCGAGGAGGAGTTCGAACCGGTCCAGCCGGTCCAGGACGCGCGCGACCTGCTCTATCTCGGCATGCTGCGCGACCTGAAGGGCATCGACGTGTTCCTCGACGCGATCGCGGCGCTCGACCAGCGCCACGGGCGGCGCGCCAGCGCCCACATCATCGGCCAGGCCGACGATCTGCCGCGCTATCAGGCGCAGGCGCAGGCGCTGGGGATTTCCGGCCGCATCCGGTTTCACGACCCCAAGCCGACCCGTCAGGCGTTCGCCCTGGCACGGTCGATCATCGTGCCGTCGCGCGCCGAATCGATGCCTTACGTGGTGCTCGAGGCGATCGCCGGCGCGGTGCCGATCGTCGCCACCAATGTGGGCGGTATTCCGGAAATCTTCGGCCCGCGGGCCAACGAACTGGTGCCGCCGGGCGACGCCGACGCGCTTGCCGACGCAATCGAGCACCTGCTGGCCAACCCGCGCCGCGCGGAACGCGAGGCCGAGGCCCGGCGTGAATGGCTGAAACCCCGCTTCAACATCCGCACCATGCAGAGCGAGATCGACGGCCTCTATCGCCAGGTGCTGGCCCGCCGCCGCGCCCCGGCCGCACCCGCCGCCACCGCGACGCTGAGCTGTGCCGGCATCGCTGGCATCGCCGCCGCCTGACACCCCTGGCTCCGGCCCCGGTCCGAGTCGCGGCACGAACGACAAAAGACGCGTCGGTGCGGCCACGGACGCAAAAGTTTACCTTGGATTTACTATTTCGATAGGAATTGGAGCTATCGCTGTTGTCGGCCTTCCAGCCTGGCCACGAAATGTCCCATTGGGATTCATTGCGCCCCGCAGCTCTGTAGCGCCCGTTGTTATGACCGAGCCTGGTGACACCCCGATCGTCCTTGCGCACGCCGCCCAGAGCGCCGCGGTGGCTGCGGTGGCGTCGGTCCGCCGCCGGGCGCAGGTCCGCGAGCTGTCGCCGCTGGCGCGCGCGATCGCCGCCGAGCCGGTGGCGCAGGCGATCTCGCCGGTGGTGCTGGTCGGCGCGGTGCGGGCGATCGAGTTCGTGCTGATCGCGGCGATCGGCGCCGCGGTGTTCGCCCTCTACGTCTACCCGGTCGAGGGCTTCGACGCGCGCTACGTGTGGATCGACTTCGCCATCGCGGCCACCGCGATCGTGGCGTTCCAGGCGTTCGAGATCTACACCACCACCGCATTCCGCACCCACGTGCATCAGCTCTCCCGCCTGGCGGTGGCCTGGACCACCGTGTTCCTGGTGGCGCTGGCCCTGGCCTTTTTCGCCAAGTTCGAGAACACGCTGTCGCGCACCTGGGCCGCCGGCTGGTACATCTCCGGCCTCGTCGTCCTGCTCGCCGGCCGCATGGTGCTGACCGCGCTGGTGCGGCGCTGGGCGCGCACCGGCCGTCTGGTGCGGCGCGTCATCATCGTCGGCGGCGGACGCGAAGGCGAGGCGCTGGTGCGCGCGCTCGATTCCGAATCCGATTCCGACCTGCGCATCTGCGGCCTGTTCGACGACCGGTCCGATTCCCGTTCGCCCGACGTGGTCGGCGGCATCCCCAAGCTCGGCACCGTCGACGACCTGGTGGAATTCACCCGGCTCACCCGCGTCGACCTGATCCTGGTGTCGTTGCCGCTCACCGCCGAAGACCGCGTGCTGCAGATGGTCCGCAAGCTGTGGGTGCTGCCGGTGGACGTGCGGCTGGCGGCGCACATGAACCGGCTGCGGTTCCGCCCGCGCGCCTATTCGTACATCGGCAACGTGCCGGTGCTGGACATCTTCGACAAGCCGATCGCCGACTGGAACCTGGTGTTGAAGGGCCTGTTCGACCGCCTGGTGGGCGGGCTGATCCTGCTCTGCCTGTCGCCGCTGATGGCGGCGACCGCCCTCGCCATCAAGCTCGACAGCCGCGGCCCGGTGCTGTTCCGTCAGCGTCGGCTCGGCTTCAACAACGAGGTGATCGAGGTCCTGAAATTCCGCTCGCTCCACCACGCGCATTCCGACCCGCTGGCCCGCAAGGTGGTGACCAAGAACGACCCGCGGGTGACCCGGGTGGGCCGCTTCATCAGAAAGACGTCGATCGACGAACTGCCCCAGCTGGTCAACGTGCTGCGCGGCGAACTCTCGCTGGTCGGGCCGCGCCCGCACGCCGTCAACGCCCCGGGCGCCAACAAGCTGTGGGAAGAGGTGGTCGACGGCTACTTCGCCCGCCACCGGGTGAAACCCGGCATCACCGGCTGGGCGCAGATCAACGGCTGGCGCGGCGAGCTCAACACCCCGGAACAGCTGCAGCACCGGGTCGAGCACGACCTCTACTACATCGAGAACTGGTCGATGCTGTTCGACATCTACATCCTGGCCGCCACGCCGTTCGCGCTGATGAAGACGGAAAACGCCTACTGACGTGACATCCGGTCCCCTGCCCGCGCGGGGACGGGCCAGGAAGAGGGCACATGGCGCGCGCCGATTTCCACGAACTCCCCCGCGCCTCCTGCCCGCCGGCCGGAATGACCGGTCGGGCCGCCGACGCCATCACCGACCAGGCCGCCCGGCCGCACCGCCGGTTCGGCCAGAGGCTGCTCAACGCCACCCTGTTCGTGCTGATCCTGCTGAGCTCGTTCATCATCGTCGAGCCGGCGCCCTACGAAGCGATCTTCATGATCCTGTGCGTCGTCTGCGCGGTCGCGCGCGTGCGCATCGACGCCAAGGTCGCGCCGCTGTTCGTGCTGCTGGTGTTGTGGAACCTGTCGGGCGCGATCGCGCTGATGCACCTGGTCACGATTCCCTACGTGATCCAGTTCATCGTCATTTCGGTGTACCTGTCGTTCACCAGCGTGGTGTTCGCGATCGTGTTCTCCGAGGATTGCGTGCGGCGGGTCGAGCTGATGCGCACCGGCTACGTCTGGGCCTCGGTGATCGTCACCATCGCGGGCCTCATCGGCTATTTCAAGATCGGCGGCGAGGCGCTCGCCGCCAAGCTGACCTGGGCCGAGCGCGCGACCGGCACCTTCAAGGACCCGAATCTGCTCGGCTCCTATCTCAACCTGCCGCTGCTGTACCTGATGCAGCGTCTCCTGGTCGAGGGCGTCAAGCTGCGCACCGTGGCGCTGACGCTGTTCATCCTGTTCGGGTTGCTGCTGTCGTTCTCGCGCGCGGCCTGGGGCGTGCTGGTGTTCACCACCATCCTGATGATGGGGCTGATGTGGGTCACCGCCGAGACCAACAAGTTCCGCATGCGCATCGTCGGCTTCACCCTGGCGGCGGTCGCCGTGGTGGCGGCGCTGCTGGTGGTGGCGCTGTCGTTCGACGCCATCGGCGACATGCTGAGCCAGCGCGCCAAGGTGATCCAGTCCTACGACAGCGGTCAGCACGGCCGGTTCGGCCGCCACCTGCTGGCGCTGTCGGTGATGCTCGACCACCCGCAGGGGCTGGGCGCGTTCGAGTTCGCCAGCCTGTACGGCGAGGCGACCCACAACACGTTCCTCAAGAGCTTCGTGTCGTACGGCTGGCTGGGCGGCTTCTGCTATCTCACCATGGTGCTGCTGACCTTGTGGTTCGCGCTGCGCACGGTGCTGCGGGCGACGCCCTGGCGCCTGCTGTTCATCCCGATCGTGTGCGCGTATCTCGGGCTGACATTCGAAAGCTTCATCATCGACACCGACCACTGGCGGCACTTCCACCTGCTCACCGGCCTGATCTGGGGCCTGGCGATCGCCACCGACCGGTGGCGGTGGCAGCGTGTGGCGTCGCCGGCCACCCCCGCGGCACCGGCCCTGGCCGATCCCGGGCCGCCGCGGCAGTAGATCCCGGACCCTCGCGCCGTCAGGTTCGTTTTGTCGAACCACCACCTTGTGGCGCGAACAGCCGCGGCATTTACTTTTACGTGCGGCTGCCGGCCCCGGGGGTCGAACACGCGCCAGCCCACGCGCGTTTGTTTTGTCGGATCACTCCTTTTACGTGCATTTCCCGCATATTCGCGCATCACGCTGGTCGCCGTGTTCCGACCGACGACGATGCCTACGAGAGCGCTGCTGACCTGCTCCCCAACTTCCCTCCATTCATAAGTTGAGCCTGTTCTCAGTTTGCGTCTTGCGGCCGGCACCGATCGCGATCGTGTCCCCTGGCGTGGTGTAACTGGCGGTGGGGCCCCGCGATTTCCGGGCCGGGCCGGGCTGGTCAGCTGGCGATTGCCGGCAGGCTGACGGAGGGATCATCGCTCAATGGAGCGATGGTTTCCAGTGTCATGT
>JAVBUK010000470.1:0-6132 GCA_031555345.1 Xanthobacteraceae bacterium
CGAAGGCGGTCATCTCGGCGTCGGTCGCCTCGACCCGGCGCAGGTCCGCGGCCTGCGCCCGCGGCGGCGGCGCGAACCGGGACAGGCCGTCGAGCAGGTCGTCGACGCCGAAGTTCTTCAGGGCGCTGCCGAAATAGACCGGCGTGAGGTGTCCCTCGCGGAACGCCGCGAGTTCGAGCGGCTGGCACGCCTCCTTCACCAGCGCCAGCTCCTCCTCGAGCGCGGCAGCGTCGAGGTTGGGGTTCCGGGCGACGAGCGCCGCGATGTCGAGCGATTCGAGCGCGGTGGTGCGGTCGTCGAGCAGCCGCCGCATCTGCCCGCTCGGAATGTCGAAGGTGCCGGCGAAGTCGCGGCCGCGGCCGAGCGGCCAGGTCATCGGCGCGGTATCGAGCGCCAGGGTCTTTTCGATCTCGTCGAGCAGGTCGAACGGATCGCGGCTTTCGCGGTCGAGCTTGTTGACGAAGGTGAGGATCGGGATGTCGCGCAGCCGGCACACCTCGAACAGCTTTCGGGTGCGCGCTTCGATGCCCTTGGCGGCGTCGATCACCATGACGGCCGAATCGACCGCGGTCAGCGTGCGGTAGGTATCCTCGGAAAAGTCCTCGTGGCCCGGGGTGTCGAGCAGATTGAAGACGTTGCCGCCGTGTTCGAACGTCATCACCGAGGTGACGACCGAAATGCCACGCTCGCGCTCGATCTCCATCCAGTCCGACCGGGTGTCGCGCCGGTTCTTCTTGGCCTTGACCTCGCCGGCAAGCTGGATCGCGCCGCCGAACAGCAGCAGCTTTTCGGTCAGCGTGGTCTTCCCGGCATCCGGGTGGGAGATGATGGCGAAGGTGCGCCGGCGCTCGACCTCCGCAGCCAGCGGCGAGCGTGCGACGTCCGCCTCGCTGTCGCGCAGGGGCCTATGCATGGCCGCCATGTGGCAGGGAATGCCGACGGAATCAAGGGGCAGACGAACACGCCGGCGCCGTGCCGACATCCGGGCCGGCGACGCCGGACAGCCCGCGCGGGTTGCGCTTCATCATACCGTTCGTTCGGCAATATCCCGGTGCTGCCCGCCAACCGGCCGGCACCGCGGTCAATTCAACCGTCCGCCGGCAGATGCAGGCTCGAACCGAGACAATACGCGCGGCCGCGTGGCCGTCGCGCTCAGCGTTGCTTCTTGTCGGTGATTTCGGTCGCGACCACCCGCGCGAACTCGGCCAATGACGCATACACCCGCTCGAACGCCGGACGATCGGCCGGGTCGATGGCGCGGCTGATGCGCTCGTCGAAGGCCAGCGCCTGGCGGGCGAGCTTTTCGTACATCGTCGTGCCGGCGGGCGTCAGCGACAAGAACGCTTCGCGCAGGTCATCGCGATTGCTGCGTCGCACCACCAGCTTCTTGCCCTCGAGCTGGGCGACGGAACGCGACACCTTGGCCTTCTGCATTCCGCTGACCTGCCCCACCACCGTGGGGGTGAGGACCCCGTGCTGCCCCAACGCCATCAGGGCGCGCCACTCGGCCAGGTTGAGGCCGTAGCGATCACGATAAATCGGCGTCAACAGCTGCGATATGCTGGCCGCCAGCGTATTGAGTCGATAGGGAATAAATTCCTCAAGCTTCAGCACCGGTGCCGCCCCGGCCCGCTGATCGGCCTCGCGACGTTGGTTCCCTGCACCGCGTGTAGAGGCTTTCCCGAGCTGCGGAGACATAGACCGCGTTTCCATGGGTGACCCGAAGGGATGGCGACCTGTGGCGACGACCCGCGGGCCGTGGTCACAACGTTGAAAATCCTACCCAATTTCGGTCTGACGGTAAAGCCTGACGAAACAGTTCGGGGCCGACGCGCCGCGCGCCGATGGTTGCGGCGGACCGCATGACCCGCTCTTCGGGTCAGAATGTCAGCACGACATTCCCAGGATGCGGGCCGACACGCCGATGCGCCCGCGCTCCGGGCCACACGAACCGCAACGCCATCCACAAGGTACGGCCTGAACACCCACCATTCGCCCGTTCACGCCGCAACGCAGCCGTGGCGCCGACCCTCCGCGGGCGAAATGTCGCGCCGGCGCATCGCCGCATCCGATCCGCCGTCATGACCGCCGCACGGCCCGCGCATAAGCGTCCGGGGCGAACCCGACCACCAGCCGGCCACCTCCGAGGTCGAGCACCGGCCGCTTGATCGTCGACGGCTGCGCCAGCATCAGCGTCACCGCCTTGCCGGCGTCGAGCCCGACCTTGTCGGCCTCGGGCAATTTTCTGAACGTGGTGCCGGCCCGATTGACCAGCGCCTCCCAGCCGACCCGATCCACCCAGCCCTGCAAACGCTCGCGTTCGATCCCGTCGGTCTTGTAGTCGTGGAACAGATAGGCGACACCGCGCTGATCGAGCCAGGCGCGCGCCTTTTTCACGGTGTCGCAGTTCTTGATACCATAGATCGTGACGGGCATGGCCGACGCCTCGACGTCCGGAATTGCGCTTCGCCGCCCATCAAGCCCGATCGGTCGTCGCCGGCGCAAGTCTCGCCGGGAACCCGGCAACAGCAACAGACGCCCGGGCCGGTCCGGGACACCCACGCGGGCGCCCTGCGCGCCCTCGGCCGCAAAAAAACGGCGGCCCGCGGGCCGCCGCATCCGATCAGGGATCGGTCGTGCCTATTTCATGCTGGCGATCAATTCGTCATAGGCCTTGCAGACCGCGTCCGGGTCGGTCGCGCCCTGGAGCTTGGAGGTCACGCCCTGCGCCCTGGCCGAGACGTCGGCGGCCTTGGACGGATTCTTCTGCAGATAGGCCGCCATGACGGTCTGCAACTCGGTGACCTTCCGGGTCATGTCCTCCTGGGTGCAGGCGGCAAATGCCGATCCCGCGGACAACGTCCCGACGACGGCGGCGATCAGCAGAGTCTTCATAGTCATTTTCACATTCCTGTAGGTTGCATCCGGACGTGAAGCGTCGCGGTGCCTCGATTCCACTCGCTGGGCAATTCGGCAGCGAGCGGCTGTGGTATAGGCATTCGCTCGATTCGAGCCAAACGGGAACGGACGGGTTACGTGGCGTCCCATCCGATCATTCGACATTTTGGTTCATGAGCACCACTGTCCGCCGCCTGCAGTAACGTCAACAGCGGGGGTTGAGCGGTGCACAATGCCGCGCCGGTCTCCGGCTGCCACGATAGCGCCGGTCAGCGCCTTGATTTCCATCCCCCGCCCGGCCGGGCGATCGAAATACATCGAGGTCCGGCGTCGGCCGAATCAGCGGACAAGGTCGCCAGGATCCGCGCCGCCTCGTCGTCCGCCCAGCGCGTGCCGCCGGCCCGGCCGCCCGCCTGGACGATGCCTCTCCCCATCGGCTATCTGACCCGCATGTTCCTGTCCATTGCCACCACCCATCCGCCGGCGACCGATCTCGGCTACCTGCTGCACAAGCATCCCGAACGGGTGCAGGACGTCGAGCTGACCTTCGGCAAGGCCCGGGTGTTCTATCCGGAGGCCAGCGCGGCGCGGTGCGAGGCCGTGCTGGTGCTCGATGTCGATCCGGTCGGGCTGGTGCGCGGCAAGGGCCAGGCCGACGGCCTGCTCGACCAATATGTCAACGACCGTCCCTATGCGGCCTCCTCCTTCCTGTCGGTGGCATTGAACGCGGCCTATCGCACCGCGATGACCGGCGTCTGCAACGCCCGGCGGGCGCTGGCCGAGCGCGCCATTCCGCTCGACGCCATGGACACGCGGGTGCGGCTGCGCAGCGGCGAGGCCCTGGTGCGCGAGCTGTTCGAGCCCCTGGGATGGACCGTCGCGGTCACGCAGGTCGCCGGATCCGAGCCGGCGACCAGTTGGCGCTATGCGGGCGTGCGGCTGACCGGCGTCGCCCGGCTGAGTACGCTGCTCAATCAGCTCTACGTGCTGATCCCGGTGCTGGACGACGCCAAGCACTATTGGGTCGGCGAGGACGAGATCGACAAGCTGATGAAACATGGCGCCGGCTGGCTCGACCGGCATCCGGCCAGAGAGCTGATCGTGCGTCGCTATCTGATCCATCGCGGCGCCCTGGCCCGGGCGGCGCTGGCGCGGCTGGCGCCCGAGACCGCAGACGAGACGACCGAGCCGGCCCGTGGCGCCGCCGAAGACGCGCTGGAGGCGCCGATCCGGCTGAACGACCAGCGCCTGGCGGCGGTGATCGCCGCGCTGCAGGCGGCCGGCGCCAAGACCATCGCGGACCTGGGCTGCGGCGAAGGCAAGCTGCTGCATCTGCTGCTGCGCCAACGGTGGGCCGAGCGGCTGATCGGCCTCGACCCGGCGGCGCGCGCGTTGGAACGGGCCGCCCAACGGCTGAAGCTGCATCTGCCGGGCGGCCCGCCGGAAGGACGGGTGAGCCTGCTGCACGGCTCGCTGACCTACCGCGACGCGCGCTGGGCCGGCGTCGATGCCGCCACGCTGGTCGAGGTCATCGAGCATCTCGACCCGGACCGCCTGCCGTTCCTGGAGCGCATCGTGTTCGGCGCGGCCCGGCCCGCCACCGTGATCGTGACCACTCCCAACGCGGACTACAACGCACTGTTCGCCGGCCTTGCCGCCGGCACCCTGCGCCATCCCGACCATCGCTTCGAATGGACCCGGACCCAGTTCGCGGCGTGGGCGCAGCGCATCGGGTCGACCTATGGCTACCAGCCGGCGTTCAGCGGCATCGGTCCGCACGACGACACCCTCGGCGCGCCGACCCAGATGGCGGTGCTGACCCGATGACCGAGACCCTCGCGATCCCCGATTTCGCCCTGGTGGTGCTGATCGGCTCGACCGGGTCGGGCAAGTCGACCTTCGCGGCCCGGCATTTCCTGCGCACCGAGGTGTTCTCCTCTGACCATTGCCGCGCCATGGTCGCCGACTACGAGACCGACCAGAGCGTCACCGCCGATGCGTTCGACCTGGTGCGCGAGATCGCCGGCAAACGGCTCAAGCACCGCAAGCTCACGGTCATCGACGCCACCAACGTCCGGCCGGCGGACCGCAAGGCCTGGATCACGCTGGCGCGGCAATGGCACGCCCTCCCGGTCGCGATCGTACTCGATCCCGGCATCGACCTCTGCATCGAACGCAATCGCGGCCGGCCCGACCGCGCCTTCGGCGGCCAGGTGGTGCAACGGATGGTGGCGGAGGTGCGGCGCGGCCTCGGTGGCCTGCAGCGCGAGGGCTTCCGTCAGGTCTTCAAACTCGCCGGCGCCGAGGCAATCGACCGCGCCGTGGTGACGCGGCAGCCGCTGTGGACCGACAAGCGCAGCGATGCCGGGCCGTTCGACATCATCGGCGACGTGCACGGCTGTGCCGACGAACTCCAGGCCCTGCTGGCCCGGCTCGGCTACCGGATCGACTGGCGTGAGGATCGCGGCGAACGCGCCGTCACCGTCACGCCGCCCGACGGCCGCAAGGCGGTGTTCGTCGGCGACCTGGTGGATCGGGGCCCCAATTCTCCGGATGTGCTGCGGATGGTCATGAGCATGACGGCGGCCGGCACGGCCTACGCCGTCCAGGGCAATCACGACCAGAAGTTCGGACGCTGGCTGGCCGGACGGAAGGTGACGATCGCCCACGGGTTGCAGCAGACCATCGACCAGATGGCGAACCAGGACCGCGGCCTGCGCGACGCCCTGCCGGATTTCCTCGACGGGCTGCGCAGCCACGTCTGGCTCGACGGCGGAAGGCTGGCGGTCGCCCATGCCGGTTTGCGGGAGGAGATGATCGGCCGCGGCTCCGCCGCGGTGCGCGCCTTCGCGCTCTATGGCGAGACCACCGGCGAGACCGACGAGTTCGGCTTGCCGGTGCGCGCCGATTGGGCGGCAGGCTATCGCGGCCCGACCACTGTGGTGTATGGCCACACCGCGGTCGTCCGTCCCGACTGGGTCAACAACACCCTGTGCATCGACACCGGCTGCGTGTTCGGCGGCAAGCTGACCGCCTTGCGCTGGCCGGAAAAGGAGCTGGTCGAAGTTCCGGCCGGACGAACCTGGTGCGCGCCGGTCCGTCCGCTGGCGGACGCGGCGCCGGGGTCCGCCCAGGCCGATGCCGATCATCTGCTCGACATCGCGGACGTCAGCGGCCGCCGGTGGATCGACACCGAGCTGATGGGCCGCATGGTGGTCGCCGAAGAAAACGCCT
>JAVBUK010000481.1:0-3303 GCA_031555345.1 Xanthobacteraceae bacterium
GGGCGTTGCTGCACGGCATGTTGGATTCGATCTTGACCATCTGCATGGTCGAGGGGGAAGCGCCCTGGACGAGATAGGGCGTGCCTTCGGTCAAGCAGAACAGCGACGTGCCGATGGCCCCCAATGCCACGATCGGGAAATTGACGGTCAGCACGTAGGCCTGCGGCCACGCATGCGGAAGCCACGGCTCGCAGAAATAGATGTCGCGGCCGATAAAACCCGCCATCATGCCGTTCGGCATGGCGGTCAGGCCTCGCAGCCCCTCCGGCGGCGCGTTGTAGGACCGTGATGGCAACGGCTCGCCGAACTCTTCGGGCGGCACGTCGTCGACGAAATCCTCGCTCGACGCGGCGCGTTCGGCGATGAAATAGAGGTCGGTGCCGGTACTGCCCGTCTGGGTTCGATAGATGCGTTGCCGGGTGATGGCCCGGCCGGCCGGCGCCGCCTGGAACCCGGTGAGCGTCACGGTCTGGCCCGGCCGCCACGCGATGTCGTCGCAGGCCCGACACGGTTCGGACTCCTCGCCGAACGCCGTCACGAAGGTGTAGACGTAGATCAAGGTGGTGATCGGCACGTCTTCGTCGGACGGATCGCCGGTGACGGTCCCGGTCAGCCCCTCGGCCGGAAACGGCACCGCCAGCGGGTATGTCACGTCACCGGCCCGCATTTTTGGCGCGCCGTCGCCGGTGACATACAGCCGATCGGAAGCGACCGGCCCCGGCACGGCGTCGACCACACCCGGCCAGCCGAGCCACTCATTATTATGGCGGTAGATGGTCTGGAAACCGGCGGCCTGCCCGCCCGGAAACGAGGTGACGTGGACCGGGGCGCGCAGCGGCGTCAAGGCGCCATCGTCGAGGCGAACATTGACCGCCGCCTGGGCGGCGTTGGGGGGCAGCAGGTTCGGACTGATCCGCGGTTGTTCGCCCGAAAAGGCCTTGAGGATCCACGCTGGCATGACGGGGCTTCCGGTGGAGCCGCACGTCTTGCGCGGATACACATTATATATGGGCCGAATAGATAGAGCCGGGTTCGTTCTGACTCTCAGTCTGTCGGTGTTATAGCACCGACCAGCGCAACCACATGGCGTCGACCTCGGCGTCGGTCATGCCACGGCTTCGCTGCAGCATGTGGGTGAGCGGGTCGGTGCGCAGCGCATCGCGCATCGACGCCCAGGTGATCGTCGCGTCGGCGCGTTGTTCCGGGTCGGCGATCTGCGCGTCGAAGATGGCCGCGATGGCGGCCGGCTCGGCGCCGCCCGTCGCGCTCGCGACGGCCTCTTCGGTGGAAATGAACCCGTCCGCGCGCAGGCCGAGAATGACCTGCCGACGCGTGAGCGCGGGGCTCGGTGGGTCGAGGTCTTCGAAGACCCCGACCGCGATCACCACGCCGTCGTCATTCCGCGTGAAAGTCTGTTCGATGAGCCGCTTTCCGGGCGGAACGTCGACGGATACGACCCGGTAGACATCGATCGATGCCAATTCGGCATCACTCCACAACTCGATCACCTGCCACGGATGCATGACGCCCTCGTGCAGGACCGTGGCGCCGAACGGCACGACTTCGAATGTGTTGGCGGCAACCTCGCGCACGACATTCATCAATCCCTCCATGACCCTCTATTCCCTCCAAGAAACTCTCGCCAAGCCACCCCCGCCGGGCGCGCCGCTGTACCCTGTCGGCGGCGTGCCCCCGGCGCCTCCGGCGGGCACATTGAGGGTCAATCTCGTGCCGACCGTCACCTTGGCCGTCTTTTTGACATAGGCCCCGCCTCCGCCTCCTCCGCCCCAGTACCCCTCCGAGGAACCGGCGCCTTGCCCGCCGCTGTTTCCCCAACCGTACAGGCCCGCGCCTCCATGAGGCACGCCGCCCCAGTTTCCGGGGACGTTCACGTCGCCGCCGGATGCGCTGCCGCCCGCACCGCCGGCGCCATGTGCCCCCCTTCGCCCAAACGAACCCCCGCCGCCGCCGGTCACCACAAGCCCAAGCTCCGGGACACTCCCTGTGCCGCCGGGGTTGCCGTTGCCGCCGGGAAATGGCCCCGTCACCAACGGCCCGCCCCCACCAGCCGCGCCCCAAAGCTCGACATCGATGGTGCATTCCTGGGTGGCGACCCAGGAATAGGTGCCTGGCGCGCCCCAATCCTGGCGACCGGGAACGACCGGTGCTTTGCCCCGAAACCCGCGCATGAGAAACGGCAGCATCATTTGAGCCCCACGGAAAAGAACGTCCCGTCCGGCAGCCGAATGCACGACACCACCAGCGCAACATCATTCGCAGTCGGATTGATCGCTGGCGCGCTGTTGTTCGGCCAGCGCAGCTGGCCGGCGCTCCAGCTGACCGTGCGGCTGCCCTCCGCGTCCTGCGAAAACGAAAGATCGAGCGTCTGCGCGTTCTTCGGGTTGGCGATCGAAACCGTGACGTTTCCGGCGAGCACGCCGCTGAAACGGTTCCCTTTGGCGCAATCGATCGTCACGGCGCCGGATATCCTGCCGAGATCGACCCAACCGGCCGCCGCCCAAACCTGGTCGGTGGTGAGCACGCCGGTGCCTTCGTTGGCGCGGAGGGCTTCGGCTGTCGCCAGGCCTCTTGCGGCCGCGGCACCGATCGACGGCTGGTTCGCAAGATCGTCGAAGTCGTGAGTGTGAGTGTCGGAAAGTGCGTCGTAACTCAACCCGAGAGCCTCGCGGGCCATCTCCTTGTCGGCGAGGTCCGACAGGTTGTTGGCGCGCTGCAACGCGACCGCACGCTGGACGAACTCCGCGATCGCGCCCGCGGTGAAGCGAAGGTCGCACCGGTCACCGGCCGCAAAGGCGAGAGCTTGGGTCTCCTCCTGGGCGCGCACGGTCGTGAACACGTCGCCGGAGCGCGCCGTCACCCGCACGATTTCGTGGTTGCCGCTCGCATCGACGAGCGTCAGCGGGAACCAGTCGCCTTCCTGGAGTGACGGAAACCGCGCGCCGGTGCCGGCCTCGACGGAAAGGGATGTGGCAACCGACGTGATGGTGCCGGCCAGCACCGAGGTCGCATTGTTGGCGAGTTTCAGGGGCATGGTTTTTCCTATTCGGTGATCCGCAACCGAAGGCTCACGACTTTCCGCCGGCCCGCCGCGGTCGTAACCGTGACCGTCACGATCGCGGTTTCGCCGGCCGCGCCAGCCGCAACCCAGGCGGTTGCCGTGGTGTCCCCGAACAGCAATCTGGCAATCGCCGCGCTGGGGATGGTGCCGGAAGGCGCGCAATGCGCCACGGCACCTTCCGCATTCGTGATCGTGTCGCCGGGGCTCAGCCAACGCGAGAAATC
>JAVBUK010000335.1:0-3028 GCA_031555345.1 Xanthobacteraceae bacterium
TGACAACCGAATCGTCGGCCCGCCGGACAATCGCCCGCGCATGCGTCACGATCAGGTCGGCAAACCCGCCCAGCCGTTGCGCCTCCGCGTCATCCTGCACCAACGGCTCACCGTGCAGATTGGCACTGGTGGCGACCAACACCAACCCGTTCGGGGCCGTGCGCCACCCCTGCCCGACCGGTTCACCTGCCGCGGCATGGAACAGCAGGTGATGCACCGGCGCGTAGGCCAGCATCACCCCGATCTGCCGCAGCCCGGGGGCCACCTCGGCCGCCAGGGAGCGGCGGGAAGGCAACAGAACGATCGGATGCGCAGGGCTGTCCAGCAGGTGCCGGGCCGGGCCGTCGATTTCGGCGATCAGCCCGGCCGACGCCGCGTTCGCCACCATCACGGCAAACGGCTTGCCGTCCCGCCGTTTGCCCCGGCGCAGCCGTGCGACCGCTTCGGCGTTGCGGGCGTCACACATCAGGTGGAACCCGCCGATCCCCTTCAGGGCGACGGTTCGCCCGGCCTGGAGCGCCGCCACGATCTCCCCGATCGGGTGCGAGAGTTTCGGGCCGCAGGCCGGACAAGCAATCGTTTCGGCGTGGAACCGGCGACTGGCGGGATCGGCGTAGTCGCGGGCACAGTCGGCGCACATCGCGAACGCCGCCATCGAGGTCCGGGCGCGGTCGTACGGCAACCGCTCGACCACGGTGAAACGCGGCCCGCAATCGGTGCAGGTCACGAAGGGATAGCGATGGAACCGGCTCGAGGGATCGAACAGGTCGTCGAGACAGGCCTCACAGGTCGCGACATCCGGAACAATGCGGGTCCGCGGCGGCGCATCGACGCTGGGCACGATGGCGAAGCCACGCTCGCCGGTCGGCGGCATCGCCTCGACCTCGATGGCGGTGATGCGGCCCAGCGCCGGCGCCTCGGCCTCGAGCGCGTCCACCAGCCGGCGCGCCTGCGGCCCTTCGATTTCGATCAAGACACCGTCGGCGTCATTGCGCACCAGACCCGCGAGTTCGAACCGTCGCGCCAGCCGATAGACGAACGGCCGGAACCCTACTCCCTGGACCGCCCCGCGCACCCGCACCCGCAACCGCCCGGCGCCCATCGGTGCGCCGTCAGGGCCGGACGGTGCGGCCGGGTCGTTCACGGTATCCAGCCCTCCCAACAACGGATCCGGTCGACGTTGGCCTTGGGTCGCCCGCCGCCGATTCATCCCGGAACTTCGATCCCGAAACCCGGGCGGCGATCCTCGCTTCGACGCCTGGTGCACCCGACCCGCACCGGTCGAGGATGCCGCGCTCGGCCCGCGCCGCATGGCCGGACGACCGGTCGGCCGTCCAAGCCCGCGCGGTCACGCCCGCCCGTCCTCCGATCACGGCGATATCCGACCGCGCATCAGTACAGCTCGCGCACGAACGTTCGCCCTTCGAGCGATGCCTGATCGTCATAGCGACCCTTTTGGGACCGCTTCGGCAACGCGACCTCGGCCCGCTTCACTTTTCGATACGGAATCGACGCGAGGATATGCGCGATGCCGTCGAGACGCGCGCGCTTCTTGTCGTCGGTGCGGACCAGCCGCCACGGCGCATGCGGCGTATCCGTCGCGTTCAGCATCAGGTCGCGCGCCCGCGAATAGTCGTACCAGCGACGGTAGGATTCGAGATCCATCGGACTGAGTTTCCAGTGGCGGAGCGGATCGTTGATCCGCGCCAGGAAGCGTTTCTCCTGCTCCTCCATTCCCACCTCCAGCCACAGCTTCAGCAGGATGATGCCCTGTTCGGTGATGGACTTCTCGACCAGCGGACACTGCGTGAGGAAACGCGCATGCTCCTCCTTGGTACAAAAACCCATCACGTATTCGACGCCCGCGCGGTTGTACCAGCTGCGGTCGAAAACGACGACCTCACCGGCAGCGGGGAAGTGCGCCATGTACCGCTGCATGTACATCTGGGTTTTTTCGCGATCCGACGGTGCCGGCAGCGCCACGACACGAAACACCCGCGGGCTGACCCGTTCGACGATCGCCTTGATCATCCCTCCCTTGCCGGCGGCGTCGCGGCCTTCGAACACGATCATGATCCGCGCGCCCGTCGCCTTGACCCATTCCTGCAGCCGGCACAGTTCCGTCTGAAGCTTGCGGAGCTGCTTTCCGTATTCCTTGTTGCCGAGTTTCTGGTCGCCACCGTTGCCGTCGACCTTGGGTTTCTTTGCCATTGGGGTCTTCTCCCTCGCTCGATTGGACAAAGCCTGCCTTCGACAACGCCGTGGCACCTGCGGATCCACGGCAAGCCGCAGGAAAATCCCGGCGCTCGACGTCGACCTTGCCGCCCGGCGACGGTCCACGCCCTCGACGGGGGGAACGCCCCCCAAGCCGTCGGGTGGTCGACCATCCCGGCGCGGGCGGCCGCTCGCCTCCGGGCCGACTCCGTTCAAAGCCCGGGACGATCATCCGGCTGCCGCCGGCCGGCCCCTTCGACGTCCGCCCTCGCGCGCGGCCGGGTCGACGGCCGCAGCCTTTCGCGGAGCGCCTGGAAGAACACATAGAGCAGCGGGATGGCGAAAATCCCGACAAAAGACGCAAAAATCATCCCGCCGAAGACCGGCGTTCCGACGTTTCGACGCGCGAGCTGCGAGGCTCCCGCCGCCACGACCAGCGGGTACAGGCCGAGGATGAATGCGAACGACGTCATCATCACCGGGCGGAAACGCAGGCGCGCGCCTTCGATCGCGGCGTCGAGCAGCGCGACGCCGCGTTCCCGCTGCTCCTTGGCGAATTCGACGATCAGAATGCCGTTCTTCGCCGCCAAGCCGATCAACACGACCATGCCGATCTGGCCGTAGAGATCGAGCGTCAGACCGGCGACCACGAGGGCTATAAACGACCCGAGCACGCCCACGGCGACCGACAGCAGTACCGGCACCGGGATGGTCCAGCTCTCGTACAAGCCGACCAGGAACAGGTAGGCGAACAGCACGGCGAAGCCGAGAATGATCGCGGTCTTGCCTTCGGCGCGCTTTTCCTGGAACGCCG